>VHDF01000005.1 GCA_016871495.1 Verrucomicrobiota bacterium
AGCGCAAACGACCTCGCAGTTGCCCAAGGGCCGTCCGCCAACCCGTCACCGGCTGGCCACGCCTGCGACGAAACCAGTCGATCTGCGCGCCCATCGAGTTCCGCATTATCTGAGCACTTTAACCCCATGGAATTTCCGAAAGGCATTAGGGCTAGCGCCTTTGTGTCACATCCACAGGGGAGGGTGTCTGTCTCTAGGCTGATACTTCCATGGCCAATCTTCCGGGCGCGAACACAATCCTTGCCGCACCGGATTTTGCAGGATGTAACTGGTCTTCTCATCAAATTGATGGTGATCGCGCAGGCGATGATCGAAAAAATCGCGTTGCCACGACACCCGCGCGGTTCGTGCCAAGTAACGTTTCCATTTCCCGATCGTTGGTTGCAGTCCGGCCTCGCGCGGGAACGACAAGACTCCACTGAATTGCCGATTCGAGGTTGAATCAAATCCTCTCGAATTCGCATGTCACGGTCACAGGGTGAAGGCTCGATTTCCGTTGCACTGTGCGAAACGTCCTCCTCATTCTGGCCGCTGTGATCATGATGGCCGCCTCGCTGTATTGGCTGGCCTCGGGGGGGCATCGCGGATGGTCTCAAACCCGCGTCCCGGTCAAAACCGTCGATGAGGTCACGGGGTTGGAAGGCATCACTTACGATGAGCGTTTCGTGCCGGGCCTTGATTTCCTGGGCGCCTCCGCGCTGGCCGCGGGTGTGCTGGCTTTGGCGTCCCGCTTTCTGAAACCTCAATCCACTCCCACTCGTCATCCAACCCTGTTATGAAAAATGTTCTCATCGCCTTGGTCGCTTTCCTGGCCTTGAATCCTCAAGCCCGCGCGGCTTCCCAAGTGTTCGACTTCAAGGATCCCAAGGGCGTCAACAATGCAGTGTTCAAACTGGACGCCCCGCTGGAGGCGATCAACGGCAGCGCCCATGGAATTTCTGGCAGCGTCACGTTTGATCCGCAGAACCCCGCTGCCATCCAGGGCCGCATTCTCGTCGCCACCGCGTCGATGCAAGTGCCGAATCCCGTCATGAAAGAACACCTGCATGGCGCTCAATGGATGGATTCGGCCAAGCACGCGGAGATGAAATTCGAGGCGAAGTCACTCAAGAACCTGAAATCCAGCGGCGATACTCACGCGGGGGACTTGACCGGAGAGCTCACCCTCAAAGGGGTCACCCGGTCCGTCTCCGCGCCCGTCAAACTGACCTTTTTGAAAGACAAGCTCGGGCAGCGCGTGCCCAATCTCAAAGGAGATCTCCTGGTCATCCGCTCCCAGTTCACGATCAAGCGGACGGATTTCGGCATCAATCCCGCCGCGCCTCAGGACAAGGTCTCGGACGAGATCGAAATCACGCTCAGCATTGCCGGTGCCTCCGCCCGGTGAGGGTGAGGGGCTCGGGTTGAATTCCTGGAATGGTCAATGCGCTGACGCCGGTTGGACGTAGCTCTTTCCGCGATATTTTTTGGCTGCAAAGACATAAAGAATCGCGGTCACCAACATGGCCCCTGCGAAAAAGAGGAAATAATCAGGCCCCTGCAGCTTGGTGGTTTTATCCGGGTTCTGGATGAACCAGTTCACTCCGGCGGTAAAGGCATTCCCAAGGGAAATCGACAGCAGATAGATCGAGAGCGCCACAGATTTCAGGCTGGGGGGCGCCTGGGTGTAGGAGAACTCCAGATGAGTAATCGACACCATGATTTCGCCCATGGTCAGGATGACGAAGGCCAGGATTTGCCACCAGATCGTGGGGCGTTCGCCCGCCACGATGCGGGATTCGATCCAGGCTGGAATGAGAAAGGCCACCACGGTCAGGAACAGCCCCAAGCCGATTTTGCGCAGGGGGGTGAGGGGGAAAACCCGGTTCAAGGCGGGATAGATCACATAGGAGAACAGGGGAATCATGATCAGAATGAAGACGGGATTCGCCGTTTGAATCTGGGCCGAGAGGACTTCCCTCCCGAAAATGACGCGGTCCATTTTGTCGGCCTGCACGACCCAGGACGAAAAATTCTGCTGCCAAATGGCCCAGAACATGGCCACGAACGGCACCAGGACGAGCAGATTCATCAAGGCCCGGCGCCCCTCGGTTCCGGTGAGATCCGCCCAGAATCGTTCCCGGGCCGGAGGCACATGTACCATCGCCCGGCGCCCCATCCAAAACACGACGGTGGCCAGCAGCATCAGCACGCCAGGGGTTCCAAACGCAACCCTGGGTCCGAAGCGATCGAGCAGGTAGGGTATCATGATCGTGGACACCGCGGATCCGAAATTGATCGAGAAATAGAACCAGCCAAAAACTTTGGGCAGCAGATGCTGGTTTTTGTCTCCGAATTGATCCCCGACATTCGCGGAAACACACGGCTTGATGCCCCCCGCGCCGATCGCGATCAGGCCCAAACCCACACACAACCCAAGGCGCGTTTCGTCCAAGGACAGCGCGAAATGGCCGAAGCAATACACGATGGAAAGCGCCATGATGGTGCGATATTTGCCCCAGATGGCGTCTGACAAGATCGCACCCACGATCGGCAGGAAATACGCGGCCGTGACAAACATGTGATAATTTGTTTTGGCCTCTTCCGGGGTCATGGGGCTGGGACGGCCTTGAGCATCGAGCAGGGCGTTGCTGATCATGAACGGAACCAAAATGGAGTTCATGCCGTAGTAACTGAACCGCTCCGCAGCCTCATTCCCGATGATGAACGGAATCGCTGGGGGCATTCCCGAAGTAGCCACCGGGGTGGTACGATAAGAAGCGCTGGACATGCCCTCAGCGTAGGCGTCCACCCGGACCCCGGGCCAGGAAGAATTTGATCCGGCCCTCGGAGCGCGGCTGTGTCCGAAGGATCAGCCGCAGCAATGTTGCCTGGCACGAGTTCGTCGATTGTTCCTCCCGCGTCGAGACCGCGACCCGCTGCGGCTGGCTTTCAGCACAGCCGCGCTCCGAACGCGTCCCGGTTGTGAGAGGGACAAAGGCGACGAATTGGAACATGACCGCGCGGTTCAGGGCTGGGAGGTTCGATCGATGCTGATCCGGTTCATGGACAATTTGTTTTGCGGAGCGCGGCATTCACGCCGCATCCGGGTGTGTAGTCGAGCGCGGGTGGCGCTTCCGAGGGGGGTGGTTAAGCGCGAGGGAATGATGGCGCCGTTGGGAGGCTGCGCGGTAGGTGGAGTTCGACCTGGTCGGATAGGCGGAAACTGAATCGCCGTTTCAAGGTTGAATTGCCTCTGGTCAATCCTCAAAGTTCCGCCATGAAGTCTGTCTATTCCGGCCCGGCTTATGTCGTTCAGGACAACATCGACACGGATCAAATCATTCCGGCGCAATACTTGAATCTCATTCCCACCCTCCCGGAGGAGTATGAGAAACTGGGCAGTTACGCGATGATCGGGTTGCCCGAATCGCTCTATCCCATCCGGTTCGTGGCCGAAGGCAAACTCGACACCGACTACCCGATCATCATCGCGGGACGGAATTTCGGATGCGGAAGTTCGCGCGAACATGCGCCGATCGCGTTGGGCTCGGCCAGCACCCGGATCATTGTGGCGGAAAGCTTCGCGCGGATTTTCTTCCGCAATTGTGTGGCCACCGGCGAACTTTACCCTTGCGAGCTGACCTCCCGCCTGTGCGAGAGAGTGAAGACGGGGGATCGCGTCACGGTGGATCTCGATCAAGCCACCGTCACCCTGGCTGCCACCGGCGAGGTCATCGCGCTCAAATCGCTGGGCGATGTGCGTCCGGTGGTGGATGCCGGCGGGCTCTTCAATTTTGCGCGCAAAAGCGGTATGATTCCCGCTGCGACCTGATCCAGGATGGAATAGCACGGCTTGAATCGATCAGGCCGCGCGTTTCGACTGCCGCGCCCATTTTGGTTTCAACTGAGACCCCCAGATCATTGCATGCCCACACCCGCACCATTCCATCCGCCCATCCGCCTGCTCATGGGACCCGGCCCGAGCAACGTCGCGCCTTCGGTGCTTCAATCGCTGGCCATGCCGGTGCTCGGACATTTGGATCCGGTTTTTGTATCCATGATGGACGAGATCAAAGCCATGCTTCGCGAAGTCTTTCGGACCCGGAACGAAATGACCTTTCCGGTGAGCGGCACGGGCAGCGCGGGCATGGAGTTTTGTTTCGTCAATTTGATCGAGCCCGGAGACGAGGTGGTGATCGGTGTGAACGGCGTGTTTGGCACGCGGATGGTTGAAGTCGCCCAGCGCTGTGGAGCGAACGTCGTCAAAGTCGAAGCGCCCTGGGGCGAGATCATTCCGAAGGACTCCGTGGCGCAGGCCCTCCGTGGCCGCAAACCCAAGCTGGTTGCGATCGTCCATGCGGAAACCTCGACCGGAGCCCTGACGCCGGTGGAGGAGATTTCAAAAATGGCTCGCGAGTCGGGCGCGTTGATGCTGATCGACACGGTCACTTCGTTGGGCGGATGTCCGGTGGATCTCGACGCGTGGGGGATCGACGCGGTCTACAGCGGAACTCAGAAATGCTTGAGCTGTCCTCCCGGGCTGGCCCCGGTGTCGTTGGGGCCGCGCGCCATGGAGGCGGCCACGCGCCGAAAGAGCAAGGTTCAAAGCTGGTATCTCGATGTGAATTTGCTCTCGTCTTATTGGGGGCAGGAGCGGGTTTATCATCACACGGCGCCGATCTCGATGAACTACGCTTTGCACGAGGCTTTGCGGGTGGTTTTGGAGGAGGGATTGGAAGCGCGCTGGCGGCGGCATCGCGAACAACATGAGCGGCTGAGAGCGGGGTTGGAGGCCTTGCGGTTGTCGATCGTGTCCCAAGCGGGCCACCAGTTATGGCAATTGAACGCGGTGGGCGTGCCGGCGGGAGTGGACGAAGCGGCGGTGCGTAAGAAGCTGTTGGTGGAGCATGGCATCGAAGTGGGAGCGGGGCTTGGGCCGTTGAAGGGGAAGATATGGCGTTTGGGATTGATGGGGGAAACCAGCCGACCCGAACACGTCGATCGGTTCTTGAAAGCCTTTGGCCAGGTTCTCGCGGAAGCGGGTTACCGGCCCTGAATCCGTTTCCGCGTCTGTGAGCCCGGTTCCCGCGCCCCAGACCCCCGCCTCGGAAACGGAAGGCGCGAAGGCGCCGCGTTTCGGCTTGTTTCAAGCCACCGCCCTGAACATGGCCAACATGATCGGGGTGGGGCCTTTCATCACGATCCCGGCCCTGATGAGTTGCGTGGGGGAGGGTGGTCCTCAGGCGATGATTGGCTGGTTCATCGCGCTGATGATCACGATTCCCGATGGGTTGGTTTGGAGTGAGTTGGGCGCGGCGATGCCGGGTTCCGGAGGGACGTACCGGTACTTGCGCGAAGGATTCGGGCCTTCGCGATGGGGCGGTTTCATGGCGTTCCTTTTCATCTGGCAGTTCATTTTGAGCGGCCCGTTGGAGGTGGCGACCGCATTCGCGGGCATTCGCCAATACCTTGTCTTTTTGTGGCCGGAGATGAGTCCCGCCATGCGCAACGCGATTCCCGTGCTGGTGGGCATCGTCGCGATCTTTTTGCTTTATCGCAGAATTTCACATGTGGCTTGGATCACGGTCGCGCTTTGGACCGGGGTGATGATCACGGTGGGGGCGGTGCTGATTTCCGGGGTGCCTCATTTCCACATCAACCGGGTGAAGGACTTTCCGCCCGGGGCGTTCACGCTGAGTCCCGAGTTTTTCATCGGACTGGCCGCGGCGACGCGGATTGGCATTTACGATTATCTCGGCTATTACAACGTGTGCTACATCGCGCATGAAGTGAGGGATCCCGGCCGGGTGATTCCCCGGTCGATTTTGATCAGCATCGTGCTCGTGGCGATGATTTACGTCGGAATCAATCTGGCCATCATCGGAACGATCTCCTGGCGCGAGTTTGTGCCGGCGACGGACCCGCCGGCGCCGATCGCTTCCTGGCTGATCGAGCGTGTGCATGGGAAGACGGCGGCTTCCTGGTTCACGTGGCTGGTGATTTGGACCGCGTTCGGCTCGATCTTTGCGCTGATCCTGGGGTATTCCCGCATCCCTTACGCGGCGGCTCAAGACGGGACCTTTTTCAAATGGTTCGGCGGGTTGCATCCGGAGGGAGGTTTTCCCCATCGGTCATTGCTGGTGTTGGGCGGCATTTCGGTGGTCTGTGCGTATTTGCCATTGATGGCCTTGATTGACGCCCTGATTACGACGCGTGTGGTGGTTCAGTTCATGGGTCAAATCGTGGCTTTGGTCCTGTTGAGAAGGATGGCACCGCAGATGAAGCGTCCATTCCGAATGTGGCTTTATCCCTGGCCCGCGGGCTTGGCTCTCTTGGGCTGGACTTACATCTTGGTGACCACCAAGCCGCAGTGGTTGGTGGGGGGGCTCATCGCCTTGGTGGTGGGGGCACTCGCGTTTTTGCTCCGCGCGTCCGTGAGAAAGGAATGGCCGTTTGCGGTTGGCGAAGCGCCGCCCAACTCCTAGCCCGGAAATTTCAGGCTTGTTCCGCGACTGGGAATTTCCGGGCGAGGGCCGGGGCTGAGCATTCAAATCTCGAGGGTTCAAACGGTGCGGATTTCCGAGGCGCGGCTGGATCGGAAGGGTCTGCCGCAGCGCTTGGCTTTCATGATGGGGATGGAAGGTTCGCAGGGCCAGTGCCATGTGGAGGTGCTGCGGCTGATGCTTCGCACACAGCCGCGCTCCGAAAGCGTCCCCAAGAGCGATGCCGGATACGACCCACCCCTTGCTGATGCCCCCGCGCCGGGCGGTGCATCTGCAAGTTGCCAGGGCGCGCCGTTCACGGCGCTGCCGCGCGCAGCACCGACTACCTGCGGATGCACCGCGCGCCAGGTTGGAATTGCGATTGTGCTTGGGCTGAGGTTTTGGCACGGTAGCAGACGTGAAGCCCTCCGTAGATCGCTTTGCGACGCGGCACGTCTTCCTCGCTGGAATAGCCCTCGGGTCTGTCTTTGCCGGGCTCACATTGGGTGTCTGGAATGGGAACCTTTTAGGCGGGAGAGATGGTTCGCGGGAGGTTGCCGCGCAACTCGTTCAAGAAAGGGCGGATAGCCGGGAACGCCCGGTCTCAAAATCTTCCGGTGAGGCCGTGGAAGGAGAACATTCCTTGGCTCAATTCAAGCGTTGGCTGTATTCGATCCCACCGGGAACTGCCTTGACCGAGTTGACCCCCGAGCTCTCCGCGCGCCTGGCTCGGGTGTCGAAGGATGAACTGCCGCGAGTCCTGGAGTGGACAGCCGGAGTCGAGCGAGGCGATCTCAAACGCCTGTTGCTAGTCTTGCTGATGGACCGGTGGCCGGTTCGGCAGCGTGACGAGGCTTTGGCTATGGCGGGACTCATGCCGGACTCGAGGTCCGCGCGATCCACTTTGATCGCTCTGCTTGAACATCGTTCCGAGTCGGACTGGGAGGGAGCGGCGCGGTGGGTGCGGAGGGTTTCGGACGACGGGCTCAGGCGGCGTGGCGCCGAGGCGGTGCTGCTCGTGCTGGCGGCGAGAGAGCCTGAACAGGCCATGGAATGGATCGAGACGTTCAACCTCAAGGGAGGAGTCGCGGGAGTCCGAGAAGGCGTCTTCCGACGATGGCTGCTGTCCACTCCGGAGCGTGCCCTTGCGTGGTGGTTGCGCCCCTCGGAGACTTTGGAACCTGTGGAACGATCGCGCTTGCTGGCCTCGGCCGTCGATCTGGAATCAGAACTTCCAGTGACCGCCGCGGGCAAGGTCAGGGCGTTGAGTTACTTCGATTCCAAACGGGAAGTGCCCGAGTCGGTCAAGGCCTGGACACGGATGGATGGACCCGGCGCCTGGCGTTGGACTTCGACGATACCCGATTTTTACTCGCGAGAGAACGCCCAGTTGGCGGTGCTCGCGGGATGGGCGAGTTCCGATTTGCGGGGGGCGCTGGCGTGGACGGCGACGAAACTGGATACCGACGGGGAGATGCTGCAGTTGGCCAAGATGTTTGTGACTTTCTTGGGTGCGGAGAGTTTCGACGCTGCTGTGGATTGGACGAGGAAGATTCAGAATGCAGCCCAAAGGAACACGATTTTTCGGCAACTCGTGGAGAGTGTCGCGGAACGGAATCCTCAGGCGGCGGCGGAATGGCTTTCGAAGCAATCCGACCCCAGCCTGGTCGAGGCGGCGATGGGGGATGTGGTGGGGCATTGGTCGAGGAAAGATCCCACGTCCGCGGCGAAGTGGGTGGAGGCGTTCCCGGAAGGCAAGATGCGAGATGAAGCGTGGCATACCGTGGCCCGCCAATGGACCTTTGAAGGACACGACCAAGCCATCGCTTGGATTGATGCGTTGCCTCCGGGTTCGGGACGGGACAAGGCCCTTGAGGCTTATGTGGAGAGCGTGGATGGATCCCGTCCGGATCTGGCGGCGTTGTGGGCGCTGGAAATCGATTCGCCGATCGATCGCGAGAGGTGGTTAGTGCATGCCGCCGGCCGTTGGATCCAGAAGGACCGCCACGCGGCGATGGAGTGGATCGAGCAGGCGGATTTGCCGGAGGATGTGAAAGGGCGGTTGCTTCCGAGAGAACGTTGACAGGTTTCTCGGAGGGACGCCATGTTGAAGCCATGCGTCAGGCCAGGATGAGATTTTCCGGACTTCCCGAAGTGGCTCAGAGCCGTTGCCGGCTTTGGAAGCCGTGCAAGCTTATCGGGACGGTTTGTCGGGTTTGCCGAGGAAGGAAGCGGATGCCAAGAGCATCCCAAGCACGGAGACGCGGGGGGCAAAGGCTCGCGGGTTGAGAAAACGAGTGCCGATGTCCGAGTCCATCCGCCGCCGTGATATTTGACGCCTGGGGATTGCGGGAATGAGCATGGATCGAGAATCGCGACACTCCACCCAGCGTCACAAATCTGCGCCCCGTGAAGGCACGCGGGCTTCATGAAAATCCCCAACGCGTGTAGGCCGGGTCCCACGACCCGGCGCCATGCGAGGCCCCCAACCTGGGGCTATGATGGATGACGTTTTGCTTTGCCCGGCGTCATTCGCCCCTTCGGAAAAAACTTTCCCAATAGGTTGTAAGGCCGATCAACGGACGGTTGTGGTGGCGCGTTCCTGAATCCAGATCACGTCCTTGTTGCCGGGCGATGAGATGTTATGGCCGTGGAAGTCGGGATTGCGCGGTTGGGTCGTGCGCGGATCGAGCCACTTGTGGCTTTCCGCATGACCGTCGGCGAACGCGTTGACTCCGCTCTTGGCATGATACGATGCCGGGAAGTGGTAGATGTTTTGGGCGTTGCCCATGATGACACCGAAGAAAGGACGGCAAATGCTGTCCGGATGGATTTCTCCAAAAACCAACAATTGGGCGGGCGACGGGTTGCCCAACTCTCCCGATTTTCGAAATGTTTTGTAGGCTGGGTTCGGCAGACTGCGGTATTCGGGACCTTGCCAGCCTACATAGTTGTTCATGCCGTAGCTGCGCACTCGGGGGACCAGTTTGGTTCCAGAGGTGCCGATGGCTTTGTCTGAGGGACATTTGTAGAGGTTGCGTTCTTTGAGGTAGGGGGCGAACAGGGAAAGTCTTTCGTCGATCAAGAGCAGCGCGTTGGTGGCGTCCTGAGGATTTCCTTCGAAACTGCCTCTGATCCAGGTGGGGAAAGTATCGCCCGGACCGTTGACGACGAATCGCTCGTCGTTGTCCCCGGCGTACATGATCCAAATGAGCCCGAGCTGTTTGAGATTGTTCACGCAACGAATCTTGTGCGCCTGGCCTTTGGCCTTGGCCAGGGCGGGAAGGAGCAGGCTGGCCAGGATGGCGATAATGGCGATAACGACCAGCAATTCGATCAGCGTGAAGCCGCGGGTGCGGCGAGGCGGTGTGGTATGGTTCATGGCGGAATCGGGGGTTGTGCGAGACTATGCGCAAGACGACTCGCAGCTCAAAGGATTTCGGCCAATCCACGCCGGGAGTTTACCTCGGAACCACCGGGAGGAGGATATGCGAGGCTCTCGGCGGAGAGTGATGCACCGTTTGGTTTGCTTTGACCATTTCGGAATCCGCGCCAAAACGGCGTCCCGTGTTGGGATTCCGGTCGAATCTTGGGAAGTTGCTGCTGGAAATCTCCACGCGCAGGCGATGACCGGGTTTGAAAAGATTGCTGGTCACCCAAAGATCAATCTCGAATTTTTCGACCTCGCCCGGAACGAGGAACTGTTCCGATCCATGGCCCCGGCGGTAGCGGGCGCGAACGATCCCGTCGCTGAGGTTGTAAGCTTTTCCCGACGGATGAACATCCACCAGCTTGGCGGTGAAATCGGTATCAGGCGCGGAGGAAGAGGCGAAAAGGATCACTTTCACCGGACCCGTGACTTCGAGGGCATCCGGAAGCGGCGCGCTGTTATAAACCAGGACGTCCTGGCGTTTGGCGGTTTCGGACTGATCCAAAGGACCGATGGGTGCGCCGACCAAATTATTTCCGCCGGTGGTGGGGACGGGTTGGGCGGGGTCGTAGGTAAAATGATCGGGCGGGAGCTCTCCGGGCGGATCGAACGAGAGCGCACCGTCGCCGGAGGATGAATTGGCTTTGCCCTGGCTGTGAAGATAGAGCGGACGGTATTGAGTTCGCTGCAAAGGCCATTCGTGTTCATCACGCCAGCGGTTTTCGCCCATCACGAAGAGCCGCACGGCGGGCCATTGCTCGACTCCGGAATCCTGATCTCGCAGCCAGTACTCGAACCATCGGCGCTGCAAATCACCGAGATCGAGTTTGGCGGACGCACCGAAGTCCAGATCGCCCACCTTTTGCACGCCGACGCCGTGAGCCCAAGGTCCCATGACGACGAACTGATTCCGGCGCGCGAGCCGATTCTTGGATTTCCGGCGGACTTCCGAGGAGAGGTCGAGGGTGGTTTTGGAGAAGATGTCGTACCATCCGCCGATGTTCAAGGTCGGAATCTCGACCTCCGAGAACCGCCCATCGATGCCGCGTCGTTTCCAATATTCATCGTAAACAGGATGGGCGACCCAATCGTTGATGTACGGCACCGGCTTGGCGAACTGGCTGCCGAGAGTTTGCAGGGGAAGATGCAGGTAAGCGGCTTGCAATTGGCTCGGATTGAGTTGAACCCCGCCGACGGAAGCGCCCCAACCGACCAGCAGGGAGAGTTGGAAGGCTCCTCCAGGATAGGCGATATCCGCGTAAACATCGGCAAACGGCACCACCGGCACGGCGCAGCGCAGGTGGCGGCTGGCGTTGGGCGCCGAAGCCCATTGGGTCCAGCCCACGTAAGAACCGCCGGACGTGCCGATGCGACCGTTGCACCAAGGCTGGGAACCGATCCATTCCAGGGTGTCGAAACCGTCTTGAACGTCGTAAGCAAACGGGTCCCACACGCCCTCGGAATTGCCGCGACCCCGACAATCTTGCGCGACCAGCGCGTAACCCAGGGGAGCATAGCGCTTGGCATCGCCCCATTGGGCATCGGCTTTTCCGTACGGAGATCGCGTCAGGATGACGGGATGCTTTCCTTCCGCGGATGGGAGGAAAACATTGGCGGCCAGTTTGGTGCCGTCCCTCATCGGGATCATGACGTTCGGTTGGAATCGGTAGGGAAGTTCTTGTGCGAAGAGAGAGGCCCCGGTGAGAAGCAGGATCGTGAGGTGGGGAATTCGAGCCGTGAGTCTCATGGGGTTCGGAAAGAAGGGTGAAAAATGGTTGGGTTGCCGAAGGCTTGGGAGAAACCATGGCAGAATCAAAATGCCCGCGCAATCGGGGAGATTTGTGACTGGGTTGAAGCTGCCGGACTCGGGCCGGTGGTCCAAGACGCTTCGCGACGGGCGATGCATCGCACGCAGGTTGGTCACGTGCGCGAGCCAGAATCAGGTTTGGAGTGCGGCTTTCACGCTAAAACGGTCGATGCTGGGACGACGCACGCCGAACGGACGCGGGTGCGAGCCTTGGGAAGGGATGGGGTTCTTAAGGAGCTACGAAGGCATGGAGATGGGGCTCTTCGAAAGGGTAAGCCTGCTCTTGAATAGGGATTCACATTCCATCCACTGTCCCCGGTTTCGAAGTATTCAATCCGCGCCCCGTGATTGCTCACGGGGCGACTGTTTGCCAAGGTTTTGAGTTTCTACCCCCTCGTGTTTGAATCCACGGCCCGTTCCGTGGCTGAGCGAAGCTAAAGCGTGAATTCCCCCTCGCGGCGGCGTTTCGAATCCACGTGGAAAATGGCACCGCGCGGAATGGGGAGTCCGCGCATTTCCTTGAGGCAGAGGGCTTGGGCGCAAAGCCGGACGTCGTCAATTTGCCAGGGGCGGCGTTTGCTGAGCTTGAACTCGACCGGGAACAGCAGGTCTCCGGGATGGAGTTCGACATATCACCTCTCCCGTTCGATCCCAGTCGCTGGGACCAGACCGGCATGGCTCGCAACAGGGTGACCCCCTCAGCCACCTCGTAACCCGCCAAGTCGGCGTGTTCGTGGACATTGTCGCCGCAAAAGGTATGTTCATTGGCCGAACGCCAGCCCTCAACCACTTTCAACGCCGTCCGGCGAGGGCAGTAGAGGAAGTCGTGGAGGAGTGAGCGGGGAAGCGCGTCCTTTATGATTCAGGCCCTCGGGGAATGTGTGGAAACCCTCGCGCACCGTGCCAGAACCGGACAATTTCCAAACTCTGGTCGCACGGATTCACCCGGTAAATGATGCGATAGGATCGGAAGATGATTTCGCGCAACACCGGACGCTTGAATTCCGGCACCACCCGCCCGCGTTCAGGGAATTTGCGCAAAGAGAGAGCCGCATCCAGCAACTGGTTGCCTATGCGTTCGGCGGCGACAGGATTGTGGGGCGCGATGTAGGCGACAATGCGCTCCAAATCGCTTAAAGCGTCGTCGGAGAGGAATATTTTGAAATCCATTTCGGGATGCGTTGGCGGGCCTCCTCCAGGGGAACGCGCTCGCCGCGATCCAGCGAGGCCAGCCCATCCTCCACCGCCTGCCGGAATTCCAGCTCGTAGATGGCATCAACGAGCGTCGCGTCCGGCGGCAGTTTCTCCGCGACTTCCAACAGAATCTCTTTTGTGCTCATACATTTCGTTTCTAGCTGATTGGTCCCTCAAAAGCCAGCCCTTGACCATCTTCAACGCCGCCCGGCGCGGGCAGTAGAGGAACTCATTGAGGAGGCTGACGAGGAAATCGCTGTGGATCCCTCGTGACTCCTCGAGAAAATGAACCCCGTCCACCGCGGCGCCTCTCGCCCAAATCATCCATCTGCCGGCGTGTGATTCGTTGAAGACTTTAAATCCAGCGTTGTGCGACTGGCTGGGATGGAGCAACTGGGCCGGCTCCGGGGCTTTGGCGTTGGGCGGTTGGCGCAACACAGCCCAGCCAATGGAACTGTGGCCCACGTCGAAGGCGAAATGAAGGTCTCCTGGTTTCTTCATAAAATTCCTCTTGGATTCTTGAGGGAATTTGGACTACTTCTTTCTCGGAACCAAGACAAAGTGAGTGATGTAGACCGGTTCCCTGGGTGCCAGTCACCTACACCGTTGGAAAAACAGCATCCTCTTCGCTTCTTCGGCCCGGGTCGCTCCCGGGCCGAATTTTTTTCGAGGGGCATGTAGGTCTGCGATTCTTTGACCTAAGCTCAGAGATCATGACCTAAGTTGGAGCCCACTTCCAGGTAGATAAGGCGAAGGCTGGCGGCGGGAAAAATCGTTTCCAGATCGGTGAGCAGGAGGCGGAGCTTGTCGATCGCGGAGGTATAAAAACTCAGGGAGCGACGTTTCGAAAGCTTGGTGGTTCCAAGCAAGCAGGCATTAGCCAAGTGAAACGGATGCGCAGAGATCAGGGGGAGAAGAATTCGCCCGTAACCTGATTGGGCGTGTGGTCAAAGCGGTAGAGGGCTACCGCAGTCCAAGACGCTTCGCGACGGCGAGGCGAGCGGAGGATCCGCCAGGTCTTGGAGTGCGCCAGCCCTCTGGCGCTTTCTCGACGTGGGAGATCCAGGCGACGGGCGATGCATCGCACGCTGGTGGGTCACGTTGGTTGGATGCGTGTTCGAACTCGTTCGACGGTGACTCCAACTGCTGGCTTGAACCGACTTCGGGCGTGGATAGGCTTGCGAGGTGATTTCGGTGTCGGACCGCCAGTTTTTCGCGATGGCCGTGCTGCTCTACGGAGGCAGCGCGCTCTATTCTATTTTCCTGCTCCGCCGAGGACTGCGCCGCGACAACTGGCTTAATTACGGATTGCTGGCCCTGGCTTGCGCCTTTCACACGGTGGCCATGTTGAAACGCGGGTTCAGCCTGCAACGGTGTCCAATCAACAATCTCTACGAAGCCGTGGCGTTCATCGGCTGGACCATTTCCGCGTCTTATTTGTTCATCGGTTTGTTTTCGAAGTGGCGGTCGTTCGGGGCCTTTGCCTCACCCTTGCTCCTGGTGTTGGGGATCTTCGCGCTCATGCCGGGATTGGATCCGCCCCGTGGCGACAAGCCGAATTTCAGCGGCTGGGAAGTCAGCTTGCACGCGGTGCTGCTGCTCTTGTCCTACGGTTCGTTTGGATTGGCGTCTGTGGCGGGCCTGATGTACCTCACCCAAGAGCGCAATTTGAAGTGGCGGAAACTGGAGGCGGTGTTCTCGTTGATTCCGCCGATTCAGCGGTTGGAAGCCATCACCGGATGGTCGGTCGGAGCGGGCTTTCTCTTGCTCACTTCGGGATTAGCTTTGGGTGCCGTGTTTCTGACGCCCCCCCCGGGCACCAGTTTCTTCAAGGATGCCAAGGTGATTTGGTCGATGTTGGTGTGGGGGTTGTACCTGGCCTTGATGGTTTCGCGCTGGCAATTCGCCCAGCGAGGGCGCCGCTTCGCCTTTGGCGCGGTGGGCGGGTTCGTGTTCATCATGTTGACTTTTTGGGGGGCGAAGCTGCTTTCCAACATCCACAATCCTTGAGGGGAAGCTCAGGCATGGCCATCGTCGTCTGGGGAATCAGCCATCACACCGCGCCCGTGGAAGTACGGGAACGGTTTGCCGTTTCCGAGGCCCGGGTGCCGGACCTGATGCATCGAATCAAGAATCAGGGCATCGCCAGCGAAGGCGTCATCCTCTCCACGTGCAACCGGGTCGAAATCTATCTCAACGCCGCGGTCGAACCCGTGCGTGTGCTGGCGGAGTTGAGGCGGATCGTAGCCGACGCGCTCGGGTGTGCCGAGCCCGCGGCCAATGAATGTTACGCTTATCAGGAACCCCACAGCGTGGAGCACCTTTGCCGGGTGGCGTCGGGGATGGACTCGATGGTTTTGGGTGAAACCGAGATTTTGGGCCAATTGAAGAAGGCCTACGAGACGGCTTTGAACAACCAGTGGACGGGCGCGCGTTTGAACAAGGCCTTCCAACGGGCCTTTCAGATTGCCAAACACATTCGGACCGAGACGCAGATTCAGCGGGGAACCGTTTCAGTGGGGTCCGCAGCGGTGGACCTCGCGGAGCGGATTTTCGAGACGATCCAGGGGCGGCAGGTGTTGGTCATTGGCGCCGGGGACACCAGCGAGAAGACGGCGCGGTCGTTACTGAGCCGGGGGGCCAGGACGGTGCTGGTGGCGAACCGTTCCTTCGATCGTGCGGCGGCGCTGGCCGAAGCGCTGGGCGGCCGGGCAGTGCGCTGGGACGATTGGAACAGCGTGTTTGCGGAGACGGATATCGTGATCAGTTCGACCGCGGCGCCGCATTTCGTTCTGGACCGTGCCAAGCTGGAGCCGTTGATGGACCTCCGCCGGAACCGTCCGTTGCTGTTGATCGACATCGCGGTGCCGCGTGACATCGATCCTGAAGTCAATTTCCTGGACAATGTTTTTTTGTACAATATCGACGATTTGCAATCCATCGCCGACGACTCCATGCGGCAGAGGCAGCGGGAGCTTGAGCGTTGCGAGGAGATCATACGCGAGAAAGTTCGCGAGTTGCTGGGCCAGGGGACGCGAGGGTATGGCGGCGGCGACGGCTGTCCCAAGCCCGCTTCCGTCTGAGGGGGAGAGAAGGGGGATGGCGTCATGAATTCGAACATGGTGATAGCCACTCGCGGCAGCGCGCTGGCTCTGGCCCAGGCTCAGTTGGTGATCGACCAATGCCGCAAGCTGTTTCCCCGGCTTCGGTTTGAGATGAAGATTTTCAAAACGACGGGGGACAAACTCCAATCGGCCTCGCTGGCCAAGCCTGGTGAGAGCCTGCCTAAGGGGCTCTTCACCAAGGAACTCGAAGTGGCGTTGGTTCGAGGCAAGGCGGATCTGGCGGTTCATAGTTTGAAGGATCTGCCCACGGAATTACCTTCGGGATTGATGCTGGGAGCCGTGTCTAAGCGGGCGGATCCTCGCGACGTGCTGATCGTGCGTGACGAGGACTTCCTGCGGCGACGGGATGAAACTGCGGAGGCGGCGATGGACTGGTCGCCGGGACAATCGGCTTTGAAAGGGTTGGGTCCGGGAGTGTCGCTGAAAACGCTGCCGACGGGGGCGTGTCTGGCCACAAGCAGTCCGCGGCGGCAAGCGCAGATTTGCGAACTCCGTCCCGACCTGCGGACGGTCGAGATTCGGGGCAACGTGGTGACGCGATTGCAGAAGCTGGCGGAACAGGGCGAGATCGACGGGTTGGTGCTGGCGGCGGCCGGGCTGGAGCGATTGCAGTTTACGATACGGCCGGATGGCATGCTCGCGGGCGACGCGGTGCCGGATGGATTGAGGGCGGTTGTGCTGGATTCATCGCAAATGCTTCCCTGTGTGGGCCAGGCTGCCCTGGGGATCGAGGTGCGGGCCGCCGACGAGCGCATCGCTCCGATTTGCGAGCGATTGAATCACTTCAATACCCGGCAATGCGTGCTGGCGGAAAGGGCGTTTCTCAATGAAATGGGAGGGGGATGCCAGGCCCCGGTGGCGGCTTTGGGCGAAATCGCGAGTGATCAATTGAAATTGCGAGCCGTTTCTTTCGCGGGCGGAGAACCTCGCCGCGGGGAACGGCGGGGATCGCCCGCCGAGGCCGAATCGATGGGCCGCGAACTGGCGCGGGAGTTGAAGCCGGGAAAGGAAGAGGAAAAACATGGGTAAGGCGAAGGTTTCGATGGGCCGGGTATATTTGGTGGGAGCGGGGCCGGGCGATCCGGGATTGTTCACGCTGCGGGGCGCCGAGTTGCTCAAAGACGCGGAGGTGGTGGTGTACGACGCCCTGGTGCAGCCGGAATTGCTGCGGCTCGTTCCCAAGGACGCGGAGCGCATTTACGCCGGAAAGCGATCCAAGGATCATGCGATTCCGCAGGAAGAATTGAACCGGTTGCTGGTGGAAAAGGCCAGGGCAGGCAAGCGCGTGGTGCGGTTGAAAGGGGGCGATCCGTACGTCTTCGGACGGGGCGGGGAGGAGGCGGAAGAACTGGCGGCGTCCGGAATTCCGTTTGAAGTGGTGCCGGGGATCAGTTCGGTGGTGGCGGCGGGTTGTTACGCCGGCATTCCCATCACGCACCGGGATTGTTGTTCGAGTTTTACCGTCTGGACGGGGCACGAGGAGCCGGGCAAGGCGAAGGAGTCCGTCGATTGGGCGGCGCTGGCGCGGGTGCCGGGAACCAAAGTGATCCTGATGGGTGTGGAGCGCATCGGGGAAATCGCGCAAGCGCTGATGGCGCATGGCATGCCGGCCTCGGAGCGGCTCGCGATGGTGCGGTGGGCCACGACCGGCAAACAGGAAACGCTGGAGAGCACCTTGGGGGAAGTCGCGGAGGAAGTGCGCCGCCGGGGCTTCCAAGCGCCGGCGGTGACCATCGTGGGTGACGTGACGCGTTTGAGGGACAAGTTAAACTGGTTTGAGCGACGACCTCTGTTTGGGCGGCGGGTGGTGGTGACGCGGACGCGCGAGCAAGCCAGCCAGCTCTCGGCGCGGCTGCGAGAGAGCGGGGCGGACGCGATCGAGATTCCCACCATCCGAATCGAAGCCCCAAAGGAGCGGACGCCTTTGGTCGAGGCTCTGGCCGGGCTCAGTTGTTATGACTGGCTGGTGTTCACCAGTCCAAACGGCGTCTCCAAGTTTTTCGAGTATTTCTTCAAATCCTTTGATGACGTCCGGGCTTTGGGTGGATTGAGGCTGGCCGCGGTGGGATCCGCGACGGCCGCCACCCTCAAGGCGCTGCATCTTAAGGTTGACGCCATGCCCGAGGAATACCTGGCGTCCGAAATCGCTGGCGCGATCGAGGCCGACGGATGCGTTGAAAACCTGAGGATCCTGCTGATGCGCGCGGAAGTGGCGAACCGCGAATTGCCAAGAAAACTGGAGGAGATGGGCGCCATTGTCGATGACGTGGCTGTTTATCGCACCGTGCCGGAGACGGAGGATCCCTTCGGTGTGGTTGAGGATTTTCGGGAGCGAGGGGCGGATTGGGTGACGTTCACGAGCAGTTCGACGGTTGAACATTTCAACGCGAGGTTCGACTTGTTGAATTTGAGGAAAGCGTGGCCGAAGATCCGCTTCTTGACCATTGGACCCGAGACTTCGAAAGCGCTTAGAACCCTGGGGTTGGAAGCTGATTTGGAGGCCGCAAAGCATACCATCGAAGGCATGATGGAGGCACTGATTCAGATCGAGACTGAGGCTGGCGCGGGGATCTCGAGTCCGCGACGGAAGGGGTTGATCCGATGAGCGCTCCCTTGGTGTCCTTTTCAGACCTGCGCGAGTTCGCGCGATCCTGTTACACGCGCGCCGGAGTGGCGGAAGAGGAAGCCGCCATCGGGGCAGAAGTCCTCGCGACAACGGACGCTTGGGGTGTGTTTACCCACGGGACCAAGCTCCTGGCGGGATATTTGAAGCGGTTGCGCGCAGGAGGACTCCATCCCTCCGGCTCTCCCAAGGTTGTTCGCGAGGGGGGGGCGTGGGTGGTTTTCGATGGGAACTCGACGTTGGCGCATCCGACGTCGGTGAAAGCGATGCAATGGGCCATTCAGCGGGCGCGGATCCATGGGCTGGCTTATGCGGGTCTGCGCAATAGCTGTCATTTTGGCGCGGCGGGGTATTACGCGTGGCTGGCGGCCCGGGAGGGATTGATCGGGGTCGCGATGGCGAATGATATTCCGTCCGTGGCGGCGCCTGGATCCCGCGGTGCGGTGACCGGGAGCAATCCGCTGGCCTATGCCATTCCGGCCCGGCGGCATGACCCGATCCTGCTCGACATGTCGATCGCGAAGGTGGCTGGAGGCAAGGTTTTCGCGGCGCGGGCGCGCGGTGAACCGATTCCGGGAGATTGGATTATTGGAGCCGACGGGTGTCCGACGTCCGATCCCAGTCGTTTTCCGATGGAGGGGGCTTTGCTCCCGATGGCGGGTCACAAGGGATACGGATTGGCGCTGTTGATTGAGTCCTTGAGCGCGTTGCTTACGGGAGCGTCGATGACTTGGGGGGTGCGCAGTTGGAGCCATCATGATCCGGGCCTGCCGACCTTGCATGGCGCGGCATTCCTGGCGATGGATCCCGCTGTGCTGGCCGTGAAGGGAGATTTCGCGGAACGCGTTTCGAGTCTGATCGATGAAATTCACGCTTCGCCCCGGGCGGACGGGGTGGAGCGTCTTTATGTGCCGGGCGAGATCGAGTGGGAACGTTATCGGCAGCAAATCGCCGAGGGCATTGCCTTGCCACCGGATGTGATTCCCCCGCTGCGCGAGGCCGCGGCTTTGAGCGGGCTTGCCTCGGTCGTGTGATGGATTTGAGTTTGCCGAGAGATGTGCCGTTGGCAGGCGGCCCGGATTCTGGACCGGCCTTTCCAGGTGGAGAACGACTATGAATAAACGAACACATTATTCACTTCAGAACAAACAGGTGGTGGTGACCGGGGCGGGATCGGGGATTGGGGCGGCGATTGCAGAGGAGCTGGCGGCGGCGGGGGCAAGTGTGGTTTTGGCGGACCTGCGGCCGGACGCGGCCGAGGAAGTCGCGGCACGCCTTCGGAAGGAAGGATGGGCAGGCGTGGCGGAGGTGTTGGATGTTGCGGATGACGCGGCGTGTGCCGCATTTGCCCGGCGATTTCTTGAAGAAAGGGGCCGTTGCGATGTCTTGGTAAACAATGCGGGCATTGGCCATGTGGGCACGATCTTGAACACCGCGCCGGCGGATTTGGACCGTCTTTGGTCGGTCAACCTCAAGGGCATGTATTCGCTCAGCCGGGCGTTTCTTCCTTCGATGATCGAGCGGCGCGCGGGCTCGATCATCAACATGGCGTCGGCCTTGGGCTTGACCGCCATGGAAGATCGATTCGCTTACACGGTGACGAAGCACGCGGTGGTGGGATTAACGAGGTCCATGGCTCTCGATTTCGGCCCGACGGGCGTGCGGATCAACTGCATTTGCCCGGGGCGGGTGGAGACGCCCTTCGTGCAGGCGCGGTTGCGGGAGTATCCGGACCCGGAGAAATTCCGGGCTCAGATGGTGGCGACGCACGCGCAGAAGCGGATGGCGCAACCCGTCGAGATTGCCTGGGCCGCCCGCTATCTGGCCAGCGACGAAAGCGCGTTTGTCACGGGCAGCACGATGGTGATCGATGGCGGGTATCTTTGCGGGAAGTGATTGCACCGCGGGCGGGCTCCCGGCCAAGATTGCGGTTGAAATATGTCCAGACTTTCTCGCCTCGAGGTGTGTTTACGGATTCAGAGTTCCGGGTTGGTGCCGGTTTTTTATCATGGCGACGCGGGAGTGGTGGCCGAAGCGGTCTCGGCCTGCGCCGAAGCGGGGATCGAAGTGTTTGAGTTTACGAATCGAGGGCAAGGCGCGTCGAAAGTGTTTGAGAAAGTGGTTGAGGTCAGCGCCCGGCGATGGCCGGGAGTGGTCTTGGGCGCGGGATCGATCGTGGATTCCGAAACGGCGGCCCTTTACGCGGCGCACGGGGCGCAGTTCATCGTCGGGCCTTCCTTCTCCGAAAGGGTGGCGCGATTTTGCAACCGGCGGAAATTGTTGTATGTGCCCGGATGCGCCACTCCGACGGAAATAGGCACCGCCGAGGAATGGGGGGCGGAAATCGTGAAGTTATTTCCGTGCGAAGCGGCGGGAGGGCCGGGATTCGTCAAAGCGTTGCTGGGGCCGTCACCCTGGACCCGGATCATGGCCACAGGAGTGGCGGATGCCTCGAAGGACGGGATCACCGCCTGGATCAAGGCGGGAGTCTGCGCTTTGGGTTTGGGCAAGGAACTATTGCGGAAGGAATGGATTGACGCCGGCGATTGGAGTTCGGTTCGGGCTCGCGCCGAGGAGTTGAAGGGATGGATTCAATCGGCGAGGGGGTAACCGCCTCGGATTCAAGGCCAGGCGTTCACTTTTTTCTGAATGGGTGAACTGAAAATGCCGAAATGAAGGTTGTCGGCGATGAAGTGGAGGCGGCCGTGCATTGAGTTGGATGACGGATTACCGGAGAAGGATCCGCGCCTAAATTCAACGCCGCAGCACGCTTCGTGCCGAATTTTTGTTGGTGTTTGGAAGCGGGCGGGATAATTGTTGCGCGTGGGTCCTGGATTACATCTTGGTCAGCGGATGGCACTCACTCAGGTGCTTGCACCTCAGTTGCAGCAGTCCCTGGCGCTGCTGCAGGCGCCAACGCTGGAGCTCAAGGCCATGATTGAACAGGAGATCCAGGTCAATCCCATCCTCGAAGAGGTGCAGGCCCTCGAGCCTTTGGCCGAAGAACGAGCGACGGAGGCAGGCGACGCCACGGCGGAGGCTGCGCGTTCGGCGGATCCGACGGAGCCGCCATCCGATTTGAATTTCGATCCGGCCACGGAAAAACCCACGGCGGAACCGGTGGACGATTTCCAGAAGGAAGTGGACAAGCTTCTCCAGTTGGACCAGGAATGGAGGGATCATTTTTCCCAGTCCAACGTGCCTTCCCGGGTCAGTCAGGAGGATGAGGAACGGCGCCAGTACATGTTTGATTCCTTGGTGGCCACCACTTCGTTGCAGGAGAGCCTTCTGGAGCAGGTGCGCACGGCGGAGCTGGAGGAGCATGATCGCAAGGTGGCGGAACTCATCGTGGGGAACATTGACGACTATGGCTATCTGCAGTCGAAAGTCGAAGAGTTGTCCTTATCCACCGGCATTCCTCCGGAATCCATTCTGCGGGCGTTGAAAGTCATCCAAACCTTTCATCCTCCCGGAGTGGGCGCGCGGGATTTGCGCGAGTGTTTGATGCTTCAATTGGAGCGGGCCGGGAAGACGGACACGGTTGAGTATCGCATTCTCGACAAGTTCATGGACGCGCTGGGGCGGAGGAGGCTGCCGGATATCGCGCGTGGCCTTGATCTCGACACCCTCGAGGTGCAGGACGCGGTGCAGCGCATCGCGCTCCTCGAGCCCAGGCCGGGGCGGGACTTTCTGCCCGACAACGATCAATACGTGGTCCCGGAGATCTTCGTGCAGAAGAACGGGGAGGAGTATGTCGTTTCCTCGAACAACGATCACATTCCGCATCTCCGCATCAGCAATCATTACAAGGACCTGCTGACTCAACCCGACAGCAGTGGGGAAGTGCGCGAGTACATTCGTGAGAAGATTCGGGCGGGAAAATTCTTCATCAAGAGCCTTCATCAGCGCCAGGAGACGATCTTGAACATCGCGCGCGAGATTGTGGCCCGCCAGCGCGATTTCATGGAAAACGGCGTGGCGCAGTTGAAGCCGTTGACGATGGTGCAAGTCGCCTCAGTGGTGGGGGTTCACGAGACCACCGTGAGCCGCGCTGTCTCCGGCAAATACATGCAGACTCCGCAGGGTGTCTTCGAGATGAAGTATTTCTTCACCTCGGGCATTCAGACCGCGGATGGCGTCAATATGTCCAACACCAGTGTGAAGGACAAAATCGCGGAAATGATCAAGAAGGAGAACCCTTCGCATCCGTTTTCCGACGAGGACATTGTCAAGGACCTCTCGGAGCAGGGGATCAAGATCGCGCGCCGCACCGTGGCCAAGTATCGTTCCGAGCTCAATATTCTGCCGTCACACTTGCGCAAAGTGTATTGAAGCGCCGTGTATCCCGAAGTGGTCTGTCGTGTGGCGTAGGCTGCCCAACCCGCCGTATCGACGACCGCCCGTCGGCCCTGCAGGTGAAGAACGAGGCCCTTCCATGCTCTCCACGCGCCTGGTTCCCTTCGTCGCCCCGCAGGCTGGGCAGCCTGAGAAACAGCAGACAGGGCTGTCTGCGTTACCAAGACAACCCGGTCACCGACAGCTTGCGGATGCACCGTCTGAACCTGCTACCGCGGCAGCGGGATGGTTCCTCACTTCCCAATGGAGTAAAGGTACTGGCGGTTGCGTTCCTCTTTCTCTCCCGTTCGCAGGTAGACGCGGCTGCCGCAGATCACCGGTGACGCGTAGGCTTCCTCTCCGAGTTGGTTGCTTTCGATCAAGCGGAACGATCGGGGCGTGGCTTGAAACACGAAGGTTTTGCCGCTGACGTTCGACGCATAAATGAGATCGTTGACCATGACGGGCGAGGCGAAGAAATCCCCGCCCAAGCGTTCTTTCCAAAGTTCCTCGCCCGAGTCCGATTTCCAGCACACGGCCAGCCCAGCGTCCATGACGGCATACAAGTGGCCTGCTTGGGCGATCATGGAAGGCACATAGACTCGCGCCGTGTTTTGCCAGGCGATGCGTTTGGATCCGTCGGCTTCCACCGCGACGGTGTGGTTCTTCGGATAGCCGCCGCTGACGAAAATACGCGAGCCGTCCGTAACGGCGGAGACGACGCATTCCTCAGTGGATCCGGGCAGTTCCCACAGCTTTTCACCGGTCAAGGGGTTGTAGCTGGCGATGAGGTTGCATCCGGCCAGGACCATTTGCGTTTTGCCGGCGGCACGCAAAATGGAGGGGCTGGTATAGTTGGGCAGCTTGGGGCGGGGATGGCTCCAAACGACTTCGCCCGTGTCTCGATGAAGCCCCGCCACCACGCCGCCGCCTCGATGGTCGGAAGCAACGAGCACCAATTGCTCATGCGTCATCGGGGAGGAGGCAAATCCCTGGTGCGTGACGAACGGGCCAATATTACGCTGCCACAAGACCTGGCCATCCGGACTCAAGGCAGTGGTGAAGACCGCCCCGCTGTTGAGAAAGTTCACGAAAAGGCGCCCGTCGTCGAACGTGATCGTGGAGGAGGCGGCGGAGGAGTGCACTTGCTTTCCTGGATCGCCGCCCGAGGGATGGACGGTCGTGGTCCAAAGCTTGGCCCCGGTGCGGCGGTCGAGACAAAGAACGGACTGCGCCCAGGTTGAAGTGTCGGCGGTGGCGAGGTAGATCCTGTTCCCGACCACGGTGGGGGAGCTGTGGCCTCGGCCGGGCAGTTCGGATTTCCAGACGATGTTTTCGGATTCGCTCCAGCGCGTCGGAGGGCTTTGTCCGGGCGTTGCGATGCCATCGCGTGTCGGACCTCGCCAAGCGGGCCAGTCGAATGGAGACGTGGAAAGAGCCGCTCGGACGTGGGGTGCGAGCGTGAGCATGCCGAGCGCGATGAAGACGCCTGGAGACAAAGTCGCCCGCCGCACGGAAGTTCGGACCCATGCCAGGAATCCGGGCTGGGCCTGGGCTTGGGTTTCGCGGCCATCGATTGGCCGGGCGGGGAAGGATAGCGGGCCGCGTTGGAGGATCAGGTCGTGCGGGGAAGGAAGCGGTTTCATGGCGATAGAAGGTATGGCAGGAGCAGGATGGACGTCATGGTTGTGCAACCTGTGCATGAAGGCAAGTCGTCCGGAAGCCAACCTTGTCGCCGCTTGAACGTGCCATGCCCCTTTGAAGACACCCCCTTTCGGCGCCGTGAACAGCGCGCCCCGGCACCACACCGCGCATCATGGAGCGCCAGCGGAAGTGCTGGCAGGATCGAAAGAGCCGTTCCGAAGGATTGCCTGCCTTGCGAACCGGGCTCATGCTGAGGCCATGCAATCCATCGCCCGGGCTTTTCTGAAATCTGTCATTTCCCGAATTCTGCAAAGGGCCCTGTTCTGTCTTGGCCTGGCTTCCGCATGCTTGTTTTCCAACGAACTCCGGGCCGCGCAGCGCTATCTCTACGCCGCGGTTCCCGGCATTCGAAACTACCTGGAATATGGCGGGCATGGCGTTTTGGTTTTCGACATGGATCGCGATTACCGGTTCGTGCGGCGAATTCCCGCCGGCGGTTTGAACAACAAAGGTGAACCCTCCAACGTGAAAGGCATTGCGGCCTGCGCCAAAACCTCGCGTCTTTATGTGACGACTCTGGAGGCCATGACCTGCTTCGATTTGGCCACCGACAAGATTTTGTGGGAGAGGAAATACGAGGGTGGCTGCGACCGTCTCTCGATCACGCCGGACGGCGCTCACATTTATTTGCCGTCGCTGGAAAAGGATCACTGGCACGTGGTGGATGGCAGCAACGGCGAGGTTTTGAAGAAAATCATTCCCAAGTCAGGCGCTCATAACACCCTGGTTTCCTTGGATGGACGACACGCCTTTCTCGCCGGACTGAAATCCCCGTTGTTGCGTGTGGTGGATGTTGCGTCGAAAGAAGTGGTGAAGGAAATCGGGCCCTTCAGTCATTCGATCCGGCCCTTCACCGTGAATGGCAAAGCCACGCTCTGCTTCGTGAATGTCAATGACCTGCTCGGATTCGAAATCGGTGATCTGCGCACCGGGCGCATGTTGCACCGGGTGGAGGTGCAAGGTTTTCAGAAAGGTCCCATCAAGAGGCACGGTTGTCCCAGCCATGGGGTGGGTCTGACCCCGGACGAGAAAGAAGTCTGGGTCGTGGATGCCGCCAACACCCGGGTCCATGTTTTCGACGCCACGGTCATGCCGCCCCGCCAGAAGGAAAGCGTGGCGCTGCGTGAACAGCCCGGCTGGGTGACCTTCACCCTCGATGGCCGCCATGCCTTGCTTTCCACGGGCGAAATCATCGAGGTTCAGGCCAAGCGCATCACGGCTTCCCTGCAGGATGAAAAGGGACGGCAAGTTCACAGTGAAAAGGTCGTTGAGATCCATTTTGAAAACGGCAAACCTGTTCGCAACGGAGATCAATTCGGCATTGGACGCGTACTCTAACTTAAAATCCTCTTCTCATGCTCGCCGCTTACATTGAACAAACGGGTTCGCCCGACGTCATCAAGATCGGATCGTTGCCTGATCCTTCCCCGGGTCCGGGCCAGGTCCGCGTCCGCGTGCACGCGGCTTCAATCAACCCCATCGACACGTATATCCGGTCGGGATTGGTGGCGATGAAACTGTCTTTTCCGTTCGTGCCCGGCTGCGATCTGGCGGGCGTGGTGGACCAGGCGGGGGAGGGGGCCATCCGGTTCAAACCGGGGGACCGGGTCTGGGCGAGTAATCAGGGTTTGCTGGGGCGGCAAGGGACTCTCGCGGAATTCGCGGTGGTGGACGAGGCCTGGTTGCATGGCATCCCCGATGGGGTGGATTTCGAAACTGCCGCCGCGGTTTCCTTGACCGGGATTACAGCGCATTTGGGGTTGGACCGTCTGGCGCGCGTCCAAGCGGGAGAGACGGTTTTCGTGCGTGGCGGAACGGGGGGGGTGGGTTCCATGGTGGTGCAGATCGCCAAAGCCATGGGGGCGCGAGTCGCGGCGAGTGCCGGAAGCGAGGAGAAAGCGATCCTCTGCGCCAACTTGGGCGCCGAAAGGGTGGTGCTTTACAAGCAGGAGTCGATCGCGGACGCGATCAAGTCGTGGGCGCCTGCCGGGGTGAACCTTTGGTGGGAAACCGTGCGGGAGCCAGACTTTGATTTGATCGTCGGTTCACTGGCGCCCCGCGGGCGGATCGTCTTGATGGCAGGACGCGAGGCACGCCCCGCCTTCCCGGTGGGGCCGTTCTATGTGAAGGGATGTTCCATGTTTGGCTTCGCCATGTTCACGTTTTCGGCGGAGGAGCAACGTCCTTGCGGTGCCGCCATCTCCCGGTGGCTTGCGGAAGGAAGATTGCAAGCACGCATCGATCGCGTGCTGCCGTTATCGGCTGCCGCCGAGGCCCACCGGTTGCAGGAGGAGAACACGTTGCGCAACGCGGGCTTGCTCGCCGGTAAGATCGTCATTCGCATCCATGGCTAGCCCTTTCAGCGGTGTGGATGAAGAAAGGGCGAAGTGGCGCCCGCGGGATGGTGAGAAAAGGGCGGAGCATTCCTCCGGTGCCGCAGAGGATGACGTGCTTTCCCGCGTGGTGACGCGAATCGCGGGTTTCGTTGCCGGATTCCATCGGCAGAGGGCTCTGGGGATCGTCGGATTCCTGGGTTGGATCGCCAACGGACTGGGTTCAGATCCATCCCAGGTTCGAGTGGCAACCTACAATCTCGAGAATTACGTCATCGAGGCAACCGCCAGCCGCACGCCCAAGTCCGAGGAATCCAAGGCCAAGGTGGTGGAAATCCTGGTGGCCGCGAAACCGGATGTGCTGGCGATCCAGGAAATAGGACCGCGCCCGGCCTTGATGGATCTTCAGTCGCGGTTGCACGCGGCCGGACTTGACTTGCCGCACTTCGAGCACGCTCCCGGATTTGACACCAACGTTTTTGTGGGAGTGTTGAGCCGTTATCCCATCGTGCGCCGTTCCTCTCACACCAACGAAAACTTCCTGCTCCATGGCAGGCGTTTTCGGGTGAGCCGGGCGTTCGCCGAGGTGGATATTCAAGTGAACCCGCGCTACCGGTTTACCTTGCTGACGGCCCACTTGAAATCGAAGCGGCAAAGCGTTTCGGCCGACGAGTCCGATCTCCGGGAACAGGAAGCTCGTTTGCTGCGCGAGAAAATCGACCAACGGCTGCGTGCCCAACCGGCCGCGAACCTGGTTGTCGCGGGAGATCTCAACGACTCCAAGGATTCCCGGACTGTGCGGTCGATCCTTGGGGTGGGACGGCTCGGCCTCGTGGACACGAGGCCCGCCGAACTCCATGGAGATTCCCTGCCGGCGCCGGGACCTCCGCTCACCCGGCGCAATGTGACGTGGACTCACTTTTACGCGAAAGAGGATTCCTACAGCCGCATCGATTATTTGCTGGTAAGCCAGGGCATGGCGAGAGAATGGGTGCCCGAACGCACCTGGATTCAGACCGCCCCCCACTGGGGAATGGCTTCCGATCACCGCCTGCTCGTCGCCACGTTCTCCACTCAGGAATGATCCAGGAGCGTCCGCTGCCTGGCACGTGCGGGTTGGGCGGAGCGGGGATCAGAGTTTCTTCACCCGCACGCTGCCGCCACTGGAGCGAAGCTGAACCCGTTCGCCTCCACCGTTGACCGGACCCTTGAGTTGGTGGCGCGAGGGCTTGCCGCTGACCTGCACTGGAATTTCACTCGAGGCGCCACCGCCGGACGTCGAGGCATCCAGATCGAAGGCCGCGTCGGATGACGTGTGCAGCGTCACGCTCCCGCCGGATGTTTCCAGCCGAACCGGCCCCGCAATCTTCGGAAGGCTGGCCGAGACCGAGCCTCCCGAGGTCGAGGCCTCGACTCTTGCACCGGCTCCATCGATGTGAATGCTGCCCCCGCTCGTGCGAACTTTCATGTCCCCCGTGAAGGACTTGACCGACACGGAACCGCCCGAGGTGGATCCGGTCAAGGTGCCTTTGCCTCCGCCCACGTCGATTCCTCCTCCACTGGTATGAATCTTCAAATCGCCTTCGCAGTGGCTTACCCGAATGCTGCCGCCCGAGGTCTTGGCCCGGATATCAAATTTTTCGGGCACAGTGATTGTGTACCTCGCTTCCCGGCGCTGGAATCCGCGCCAAATATTCCAGGTGGGCGAGGATTCGGACCTGGATTTGACCGTCACGGTTTGGCCCTCCTGGGTGATGAGGACCGGACGTTCACTCAAGAAGGCTTCCTCTTCTTCCTTGCTGCCTCGCGAAACCCGTCGCGTCACTTGAATCAAGACTTTGGATCCGGTTCCCCCGGCGATCTCAATGGACCCGAAATCGACATCGACGACCAAGTCTCCTCCCGGCGAAGCTTCAAGGGTTTTTGAATTTTTTTCCTCGGTTTCCGCCCGTGCTGGGAGCACCGCAAGGATCGAGGCCAAGCACAGAGAATCGAACACCAGGGTGATGAAATGACGCGTAGGCATAAGATCGTGATTTGAATTCGAATGTTCCATCCAGATGACACCATCGGCGGTTGGAAAGTTGCAAGCGTTGTCCCCGAACCACCGCGGTGCATCCCGATGTTGCCGGCGATGCAGGTAGGGCGCGTCCGTCCCGGCGCGGCGCCGGAGCATGATGTTTTGCATCCCGTGGGCGGCGGGCTGGGACAGGCCCGCCCTACCAACAACATCGGGATACACGGGAACCACCGGCAGTGTATCCACAGGTTGTCGGTGTTGCGCGCGGCAGCGCCGGAGCGTGGCGTTCACCCGCGTGTGGCGCAGGCTGCCCAGCCTGCCGTATCGCCGGAAGCCCGTCGGCCCGGCGGGAGAAGAACGAGACCCTTCCATGCTCTCCACGCGCCGGGTTCCCTTCGTCTCCCCGCAGGCTGGGCAGCCTGCGCTACAGCAGACAGGGCTGTCTGCGTTACCCCGACAACCCGGTCACCCACAACCTCTGGATGCACCGAACCACGGGTCATGGCCATTTCACGCCCTCCCGGGTTAACGCGTGCAAGAATTCCTCCAGGTTGGTGTATCCGTCTTGGTTGGAATCTTGGGATGAATCGTTCGGATCGGACGGGTTCAATCCTCGCTCCTTTTCCCAGGAGTCTGCCATTCCATCGCCGTCTGTGTCCGCGTAAGGAATGCCGGATTCCAGGCGTGGATACCCCCCGACTTCCGACGGATGGTCGATGATGCGTCCGCGTCCATCCCGCACTTCCGCCACGATGCGTTGGTCCACCTGATCCCGGGCTGGACGCGTGGCTCCGGCGCAGGAAAGCACCGATTCGAAAAATCTGGACGGATCGGGTTCGGCGCTGGAGGGCGAGGGGAATGGGGTGGAGGCTCGATACTCGGTGCCAGGGGCATTCGTGGTCCATCCAACCGAGGCCATTTCCCAATCTGTGGCGGCGGTCAATCCGCCGCGGAGTCCGCGATTTCCCGCCAGATACAGTCGGGGTCGGCCGCGGGTCGCATGAATCACGATCTCCTGCGGTGTGGACCGGGAAGATGGACCGCGTTTGAAAAGGTTTCCCTTGAAATTGAGAAAGGAATTCGAGTCTTGGTCCAGGATTTCGGCGGGGATTTCTCCCCAATTATAGATCACATTGTGGGAAAACTCGTGGGTTCCTCCATCGCTGATGAGGGGGTTTCGAAACCCAATGTGCGCCAGCAAACAATGATGAACGGTCACGTTGTAGGAGTGGTTGCCGAGGAGCAAACCGGCACTGTGGGTATGCTTGCTGTGACGGCTGCGATTCAAAGCCTCGCTGAAAATGCAGTGGGAGAAGGTGATGTCGTGGGCTCCAAACCAGGTGCTCGACAATTCGTCCTCACTCCAACTCGCCGAGATGTGATCCAAGACCACGCGATGAGCACCCGTTGGTTTGCCGTTGCCGCCCAAGACCTGCAGCGCGTCATTGGTGTCGGGCTTGACGCTGCCTTCGCGTCCAGGACGCACCCGCAGGTGCTGCACCAGCACGTCATGGGTGAGAATGACCAGGCCCGCGTGCTTCAAGCAAATGCCCCCGCCAGGAGCCGTTTGCCCGGCGACAGTCACAAACGGCTCCCAAATTTGCAATTCGCTCTCCAATTCGATGATTCCGCCCACACGAAAAACGATGGTCCTGGGCCCGGGGGAGTTGAGAACCGACCGCAAGGAGCCGGGGCCTTGGTCTTCGAGGGTCGTGACCCATAAGACCTTGCCTCCACGACCTGCCACGGTGCGTGTGCCAAAACCGGTGGCTCCCGGGAAGACCGGCAACCCCGAGGGCTCCCGCCAAGTGCGAGGAGTTGAGGGATTGGGTGGCGGCTTCTCGGCCACCAGGTTTCGAACCAGAGACAAGCCGATCGTGCCGCACCATGCGACGATCAGCAGCGCGGACACGGAGATCCTGAGTCCCCTTCCTTGGGAGCCGGCTCGACGTCGACGCCATTCCGAGATCAAGACGCCGACGGGAAAAGCGATGAGGCAGGCGAACGCGACCCAAATCTAGGGTCGATGGGTGAGCACCCTTCCGATGAGACCGAGATGGTGCAGTTTCCCGGCCAAGCTCATCAGAAAAGGGATCCACAACAATGCGGTTATGATCAACCAGGCCCGGGCGCGGTTTTCGCGTGGAGAGGAGGGGGACATGGGCGAGGAACCCTGGCTCGTGGAAGGGAAAATCGCGACGAAAATTCATGAGATCTCAGGGCCGTCGTTCTCCTATTGCCCCGGAGCGGAGCTGGGTCGTCCTTCGACCCGCCGCAGCACGGTGAAAAATCTGGCGTCTTCCGACCTGTCCGCGCGCTGCGGCTGTTCTCCGACCCAGCCGCGGTCCCCAAATGAGAATGGCTGGATTTCAGGGCGGGCGGCATTGAAATTTCCCTGACACCAATGGTAATCACTTGGAGGTGCCCACCCCATCCCGCGTTCGAGCCGACACTCCACAGAGCCGCTGCCGGTTTGCCCTGTCGTGGGCGGACATCACGCCGCCCGCGGGTATTTATCATCGCATGTGGGGAGCGGCTACCCATGATCGCGCGCAAGGCGTGCATCGTCCCTTGCGCGCCACCTTGGCCATGTTCGCTCCACTGTCCTCGGATGAAGTCAAACCCGATCAGCGGCAGATTCTCATTTCGCTCGATCATTGTGTTTTGGGAGCGGTGGAGCACCGGCAGTTGGTGGAGCGAATAGCCCGCGCATCGCGCCAGCCTGAAGCCTGTTTTCTGGTGGTGTTCACCCATACTCACGCGGCGGGTCTGATGGGATTGGAACGCATTGAATTCCCCGGCGGCGATTTGATTCCACCCTATTTGGAATCCCTCGCAGCCACTTGCGCGCGATTAACTTTGGAGTGCGAAGAGAGGCTGGAGGAGGCGGAGGTGGTCTATGGAACCGGGCGCTGCGATCTGGCGGCCAACCGTGATTTTTATGACGGGGAACGAGGGGTCTGGGTTTGCGGATTCAATCCTGGTGTTCCGTCCGACGATCGGGTGGTGGTGGCCCGGATCACGTCGTCCCGGGGGGCACCGATGGCCACGATGGTGAACTACGCGTGCCACCCGACGACCCTGGCTTGGGCGAACACCCTCGTAAGTCCGGACTACGTAGGCTCACTGCGCGAGCTCGTGGAACAACAAAGCGGCGCTCCATGTTTGTTCCTCCAAGGCGCGAGTGGCGACCTCGGCCCGCGAGAAGGGTTTGTGGGTGATCCCGCCGTAGCGGACCGCAATGGACGCATCCTGGGCTGGGCCGCGCTTTCGGCGTTGGAAGGGTTGCCTGTCCCTGGCACCACGTTTGTTTACTCCGGACCCGTCGTCAGCGGTGCCACGCTCGGAGCATGGGAGCACCGAGAACTGGCGGGCAAGGAGCTTGCCGCATTGGCTTTGTGGCGGGTCGAGCGTTGGAGTGAGCCGCTCGCCTACCGCCCGGGAAACCCACGCCGGGAAGACCTCGAAGCGGATCTGGTCCGGTTGGCGTCCGAGGAACGACAGGCGGCGGAGGGAGGGCATGCGGAGCTTGCGAGAGATTTGCGGGCGATGGCCGAGCGCAAGCGGCGATTGTTGCACCGCCTCGCGCAGTTGCCCTCTGGGCCGTGCTATCCATTGCAAGTCGTGCTTTGGCGCATGGGCGCCTCCTATTGGGTGGGGGTGCAGGGGGAGAGTTACAGCGTGCTGCAGCGCGAACTGCGAGCGCGATTTCCCGAACGCTGCATCGTGGTGGCCTCCCTGGCTGCGGATTGGGGAGCCTCCTACCTTCCCCCGGCCGAACTCTACGGCCAGGGCTTGTATCAAGAATCCATCGCCGTGGTGGCGCCGGGCAGTCTGGAGCAATTGATCGAATCGGTTGCGCGCCGCATCCAGGCGATGGATTCCCAAACTTCTCCATGAAAATCAAAAAGATCCAATCGCTGGTTTGCCATGCCCGCATGCGCAACTGGGTGTTCGTCAAAGTCGTCACCGATCAGCCGGGGCTGGTGGGGTGGGGTGAAGCCACGCTCGAATGGCATACGCGCGGTATCGTGGGCGCGATCGAAGACCTCTCTCATTTGCTCGTCGGGCAGGATCCCACGCGGCCCGAGCATCTCTGGCAGGTGATGTACCGCCAGCACTTTTGGCACGGTCACGGCATCGAACGCGCCACCGCCATCGCCGGCATCGACTTGGCCTTGTGGGACATCGTCGGTAAAGTAGCCGGATTGCCGCTTTCGAAAGTCTTCGGCGGACCCGTCCGCGATTTTGTCCGGACCTACTGCCACTTGGGCGGGGGCAAGCTGGAGGATTTTTATCAAACGCCGGTGGACAACGCGAAGCGCTTTGCGGATCTGGCGCGGGCGGCGGTGGCGGATGGTTTTACGGCGTTCAAGAGCATGGCGGTGCCGAGCACGATGCCACTGGAGGGGCTGCGTCCGGTCCGAGCCGCCGAGGCGTGTGTCGCGGCCATGCGCGAGGCGGTGGGGGAAACCATCGACATCATGGTGGATTGCCACGCCCGGCCCTCGCCGGCGATGGGATTGAAATTCGGCAAAGCCCTTGATCCGTACGGGCTCTATTTCTTTGAAGAGCCGTGCTGGCCGGAATGCGTGGATGGGTTGGCGCGCATCAACTCGGCTTTGACGACACCGGTGGCGACGGGCGAGCGCGTGACTCACCTGGAAGCCTTCCGGCAATTGTTCGATGCCCGCGCGTGCGAGGTATGCCAGCTCGACATCACTCATTGCGGCGGGTTTACGGCGGCGCGCCGGGTGGCGGCCCTGGCCGATTCGCATCGGATCTCACTGGCGCCGCATAATCCGCAAGGCCCCGTGAGCACGGCGGCGTCCCTTGAGTTCGGATTCTCCCAGCCGGGCTATATCATCTGCGAAACGGTGCACAACGACGTGCCCTGGCGGCAGGACGTGGTGGAGGAGGGATTCGTGGTGGAACCCAGGGGCCGGATCGTTCGTCCCAACACCCGTCCCGGCCTGGGCATTTCGATCAACGAGAAAGAGGTGAAGAAACATCCGTTTCAGGAAGAAATGGTGCAGCGTGTTTTTTACCCCGACGGCAGCGCGGGCGACTGGTGATTTGTCTTCCTCGGCCTCCTGCCTCAGGCCGCGCGGAGGTTGGGGAAGAAGCATTCGCCCGTTGTTTATAGGGGCGCGTGGTCAAAGCGCCAGAGGGCTGGCGCAGTCCAAGACCTGGCGGAATCTCCGGTGGCGTTGGGGGGCGCGAAGCGTCTTGGAGTGCGGTCGTCCTCTGCTTGTTCGAATCTGAGGGATGCTCGCGGAGCGGGATGCGAGGTGATGTTCAAGTGAACGCGCCGGTCGCGGGGATGAGCCTGTTTAATGGAGGATCGGCGCGTCGTGGGGGTCGGAGATGAGCGCGGCTTCCAGGTCAAGAAAAGCGTCCAGGCGGCGGTCCGTCTCCGCCTCATCGATCGCACGCGCCATCCGCAGGTAGGTCGCGTAATGATTGCCTTCGGACTCCACGAGGCCGCGATAGAAAGCCGCGAGTTCTGGGTCGCGATCCTGAAGGGCTTCGCCGAGAATTTGGAACTTCTCGCAACTGCGTCCCTCGATGAGCGCGCAGGCGATCAAGTGATCGATGACTTGAAATGTCCGGCCCTTGCGCACGGCTCGCATGAGTCCGGTGATCCAGGGACTGGGATAAGGCTGACCGAAAGGGATGTGGCGATGCCGGAGCAAGTTGAGAACGAGTTCGAAGTGCTGAAGTTCTTCGATGGCGATGGCGTTCAGTTCGCTGACGCGTCCGTAGAGTTCCTTGTACTTCTCGAGATTGAGGGCGGTGGTGGCGGCCTTTCTTTCGAGGTGAGCGTGATCGATGAGGACTTGGGGAAGCTGGTTCAGCACTTTGGGGAGCCAGGAGGCTGGAGGCTTGGCACGAAAGAGCAACATTGCGGGCGATCGGAATGGGGAAATGCTGAGGGTTAAGCGTCCTCGCGTTCCGAGCGCAGCTCCTCGTGCCGGGCGACGTGATTGAGCAATTCGCGTTGTTCCCGGCGCGCCGATTTTCGAATGCACCGGAGATCGATCAACGCCATGAGCATGGCCAAGGCTGTGCACAAAAAACAGGCGATCCAATAGACGACGAAGGCGCGTCCGCGAAGAATCGTTTCGAACCAGGTGAAGCCGAGGACGATCATGCAACCGGCAATGAGGAGAAACAAGACTCCCAGCCGTCGACGCAGGCTCGTCCAGGGATCAGGCATGCCACTGGGATAGCGTCAAACGGGACAGATCTGAAGCAGAATTTATCGTGGACGCAGGCGTCCCTGATTCAATTTGAGCGGGAAGCTGTCCAGCGGTGCGCGCACGTTGTCGGGGCGCGCCGTTCACGGCGCTTCCGCTTGCGCCCATCGGCCGCGGCGATCTCCTCCCGCACCGTGACCCGCCCTGGGTGAATGCCTTCGCCCTGGCAACACCCTTGCCCGTTGAATCGGCCACGCCCCTTTGAAGACAGGTCCTGAGGTGGCGTGAACGCCGCGCCCCGGTGCTGCTGCGTGCAGCACCGGCACCATGTGGATGCAATGGATGCCTCGTGTGCTTCGGCACCTAACTTGCTTTCCAAGGCGAGGCTTATGATGATGCGGGAAATGAAGATCGGCGTTGCTGGAGGTTCTTCGATGAGCGGTCTGCGGCAGCGCAGCCGGGGAGCCTGGGCTGTCCTCGGGTGGGTCATGCTTTGGACCTTGCTCCTGTCTCCGAGGAGCGCCGCTGCGGGGTTCGTTTTTTCTGAGATTCATTTCGATCCCGTCGAGCCAACGTTGCCCATCGAGTTCATCGAAATTCAGAACTCTGATGCGGAACCGAAATCGATGGGAGGCTTCCGCTTGGATGGGGGCGTCCAGTTTGCCGTACCCGACGGGGTCACCGTGCCTGGGGGAGGATTCTCGGTGATCGCGCGTGATCCGGTGGCTTTCGAAAAGCGATTCGGATTTCGTCCGCTCGGCCCCTGGCAAGGAAGATTGCGGAGGGGAGGGGAGCGACTGGTTTTGAGGAGTGCCGCGGGAGGCATTGTGAGCGAAGTGGATTTCGATTCAGGTTACCCCTGGCCCGTTGCGTCGAGGGGTGCGGGGGCTTCGATGGAGCTCGTGCATCCAGGATTGCCCATTGCTCATCCGGCGTCCTGGCGAAGCTCCCGGCCCAAGTCTGCGGGTCCGGCGTTGGTGTTGGTGCCGAGGGAGAGCTTGCATTGGAGTTTTCGCCGGGGAACCAACGAGGCTTCGGTGCCTTCAGGAGCCTGGCGTGAAATCGTGTTCCAAGAGGATGGAACCTGGAGGCGAGGCCAAACATCCGTCGGTTATGGCGACGCGGACGATCGGACGCCGTTGGAAGGGATGCAGAATGTGTTTTCGAGCTTGTTCCTGCGCCATCGTTTTGTGGTGCCGCCAGGGGGGATTCCGGCGGAACTGTTGTTGAGAGTCCGGGTGGATGACGGTTGTGTCGTGTGGATCAACGGGAAGGAGGCGGGCCGGTTTCATGTGCCGGCGGGCGAACTCGCATTCAATGCTTTGGCTCTTGATCATGAGGCGGGCTCAGAATTTGAGGAGCTGCTGCTGCCGGATCCCAAAACGTGGCTTCGCGAAGGCACCAACGTGCTCGCCGTGCAGGCTTTCAACGCAACGCTGGGATCGAGCGATTTCACGATTGACGCGGAGTTGCTCACGCCTGGAGCCGGAGGGGTCGTGGGACGTCCGAGTCCGGGTGCCACGAACTCTGTCTTCACGACTTCATTCCCGCCGCTGTTAGGGCAAGTAGTTCACGCGCCGGCAAGCCCGCGGTCGGGCGAAGCGGTTCTGATCACCGTGCCTGTTTCGCCGGCCGTGCCGGTGGAGGCGGTTACATTGCATTACAGCGTGGTGGCGCCGGGAGCCTATCTGCGGCGGACGGATCCGGGGTTTGAACAGGCCTGGACGGCCATCGCGATGTTGGATGACGGACGCGACGGAGACGCGAAAGCAGGAGATGGTGTTTTCAGCGCCTTCGTGCCCGGTTCCGCGCTCAAACATCGTCATCTCGTGCGCTACGTCCTTCGGGCCAAGTCGAGGGAAGGCGTCGAAATTCGAGTGCCCTATGAGGACGATGAGGCGCTGAACTTTGCGTTTTTCGTTTACGACGGTGTGCCCGCATGGAAAGGGGCGAAGCGTCCAGGGGGGGCGGGGAGCGACGGGCAGGTGCGGACCTTTTCCACGAATTTGCTGAACTCACTCCCGGTTTATCACCTTATCGCCCGGGAAGACGACGTGGTGCGGAGCCAGTACAACGGCGGATTCAACGGGGTGCGTTTTGGGGGGACGCTCGTTTACGACGGGGTGGTCTATGATCATGTGGAGTTCCACAACCGTGGGGAGGCCTCAACCTATGTCAGTGGAAAGAACAAGTGGCGAGTCCATTTCAATCGCACACGGCGACTGGCCGCCAGGGACGCGTGGGGACGTCCCTATCGGGAACGATGGGATGTTCTGAATCTCAATGGCTGTTCCAGCCCTTGGGCGGCAGTGCACCGCGGCATGTCGGGTTTGGATGAAGGCATTTCGTTCCGGGTTTATCAACTGCTGGGGCTGCCCTCTTCACACACCCATCTGGTCCATTTTCGAGTGGTGGATTCCGCAATAGAAGCCGCCTTGAACGACCAGTATACCGGCGATTTCTGGGGGCTCTATCTGGCGGTGGAGCAGCCGGATGGCTCTTTTCTGGACGAACGGGGATTGCCCGATGGCAACCTCTACAAGCTGGAGGGAGGGCCCGATAAGAAGCATCAAGGGGCCACCCACCCCTTGGACTCATCGGACTGGACGGCGTTTTCAGCACGATCGGGCTCGACCCAGCCGGCATCATGGTGGCGGACGAATCTGGACTTGAAAGCCTACTACAGCTTTCAGGCTGGGAACCGCGTGGTGGGCAATGTGGACTTGCGCGAGGGGTGGAACCATTACTTTTTCCATTCGACGAACGGGCTTTGGACGCCGGTCCCTTGGGATCTGGACATGCAGTTTATTCCGAAAACGCATTGGTCGGGATCCATCGCGCAGAAGGCTTGCCTGAACACCCCCGAACTGCGTGTGGAGTATGGCAACCGGGCGAGGGAGATTCTGGACCTGTTTTTGTCGGACGCGGCGGTGGATGGCGGTCAGATAGGGCAATTGATCGATGAATGGGCGTCGTTCGTGCGTCCGGAGGGGCTGGGGGAAACCTGGCCGGAAGTGGATCAAGCGATGTGGAACTATCATCCGCGCACACCGGGCGATGGTTCCGCCGGGGGGCAGACCAACCATCGCGGGAATTTCTTTCGCAGCCCGTTCGCGGATTCCCGAATCGGAGGCTCCTGGACGCGGCGCTTGAGCACGCCCGATTTCGAGGGCTTTTTGAACTATCTGAAGGAATACTGCACCGACACCTTCGGCGCGGGAAGCTGGGCCGCCAACAACGGCCAACCGAAAGGGTACGGGTATCGTTTTCTCGCCTCCGAGGCGGCGGACGCGTCGATTCCACAGCGCCCGGCGATTGCGTATGCGGGTTCGCCCGGATTTCCGATTCATGACTTGCGATTTGAAGTGTCCGCATTTGTCGATCCCCAGGGCGCATCCACTTTCCGCGGAGTCCAATGGCGGATCGCGGAGATCGGTTCTCCGGGTGTCGCGGGCTTTTTGAAAGGCACGCCGAGAAAGTATGAAATCGAGCCCGTTTGGGAGTCCCCTGAACTGCGAACTCCGGAGCAAAGAGTGCAGATCGCGGCAGACGCGCTTCGTCCCGGAAGAACCTATCGAGTGAGAGCGCGTTATTGGGACGCCAGCGGAAGGGCAAGTTCCTGGTCCTTGCCTTTTCAATTCATGGCTGGAGCACCGGACCTGGAGTCATGGCGCCGTGATTTGCGGGTGACGGAGATTCACTATCATCCTCTCGAGTCCTCCGGGGCCGAGTTCCGAGCTGGATTTTCCAGTTCGGATTTTGAGTTCGTCGAGCTGGCGAATTTGGGAAGCCGTCCACTCCCGATGGGTGCGGTGCGCCTGGCCGGGGGCGTGCGATACCAGTTTCCGGACAGCTTCGAACTGGCGCCCGCAGCCAGGACGTTGGTGGTGGGAAACAGGGAGGCCTTCGTTTTGCGAAACGGGTCGGCTTGGCCGGTGGCAGGCGTGTTTGAAGGCAACCTGGCCAACGACGCGGACACGATTCGGGTCGAGTATGGGGAGGGCACTCTGGTGGTGGAGGTTCGCTACCAGGATGCCATGCCATGGCCGGTGGACGCCGATGGACGGGGGCCGAGTTTGGAATGGATCGGAAACGCCGGCCAAATTCAGGGTGAAGTTTCGCTCTGGCGGGCGAGTGCGAGCCCAGGGGGGTCGCCGGGGCGGGCGGATCGATTGACCTATGCTGGCTGGTCGCAAGGCCGGCCTGCGCTGGCTGATCCTGATGCGGATCCCGACCTTGATGGCCATGTGAACTGGGTTGAATTTGCGAGTGGAGGGAATCCCTTGCTACGGGATGAAGGCTTCCGCTTGCGCGTTTTAGAAGGTTTGCCGGGGACAGCCGGGGCAGGGCTCGGGGCGAAGTTCGATGCGCAAACCGAGGGAGTCGTGGTGGAGTTGGAGGACTCCATGGATCTCGTTCATTGGAAGGTGTTGATGGAGGTGAAGTGGAATCCGTCTGCGAAGTTGGGTCCGGGGTGGCTGGAGACGTCCCTGCCGGTCTCGACTCGTGCCGGCGAAGCCCGCTGGATTCGCGGGCGGCTTCGGCGCGTCTTTTGAATCATTGGACCTCCCGACGAACTTGATGCTCAAGTTACTCACCACTCCGGACCCCGGCTCGGCGGAGTGTTTTGGCTTCTAACAGCCTTTGAACATGGTGAAGATTTGCAAAGGCCTGGATCAAGGTTCGGCGATGGCGAGGAGTTTACGATAGTGGTCCAGCGCCATGTGAAACTCCTGTTTTCCTGAGTCGGGGAGGAGCGGCGAGCTGCGGGCGATTTCCTCCTCCACACGCTGGAGGATCCATTCGACCTGAACTTTCTTCGGACGATGGGGAACCCCGGGGATTTCCACCCACCAGGGGGCTGTGTGAGCGAAGCGAACTCGTCCAGACTCGCGATTTTCAAAGCATCGAAGAGCGACCCAGCCGGACCGGCGCAGCGTGACCGGAACATTCAGCTCATGCACGAAGCTTCCCGCAGACGTGCGCTGGTTGAGAGGAGTGAGGGTTTGGACGACGTCCCCATTGACGATCATTTCGATCGATTGGAGCGCCTGTTCGCTGCGGACGCGGCCGGAGAGGGCGGTGGCCAGGGGGGAATCCGACGAGCCCGTCAGGCGAGCTCCGGGCCATTGGCCGCCGAGTTGCGCTGTGATCATGGGTCCCGTGGTGACAAAGGACCGACCCGCCGAGAGGCCCGCGATCCAGCGCTCATAGCTGAAGGGCTGGTCGAGGTGGACATAAACTCGGCTGAAGCCCATGGGAACGGGGTGAACGCCGTTGGCGGTGCCTGCGGTGGGTTTGATTTTGAATCCGCAATTGAGCAACGCGTAGTAGGTTTGAAATCCGTAGTGGGTCCATGCCCGTTCGGTGTCGATGCCGGTGCCGGCGTCGGGAAGATTCATCCAGGCGGCTCCGGGGATGGCCCAATTGCGGACCCCGAATTCCGTTTGCCAGTGATGATTGTTGGCGAGTTCGTAGAGGTCGATGTTGAGGATCGGCGGCAGGAGCAGCGACCAGTTCCAGTTATGTTTTTCGAGGTCGAAAAGGGCGCCTTCGGCACGGGCCTTTTCCGCGATCGAACGCAGGGGAAACACTTTTTGGTCGAACCGGGTGGTATGGTTGAGAATGAGCACCGCTCCGAGCGTGTGTTGTTTGTTGCCCGTCCGGAAGATTTCGTACTCGGTGTTGCGGGGATACCAGACATGCGTGGCATCGACTGGAATGGGTTTGGGCTCTCGCGGGGTTGCATCGCTTTGCGGGCTTTCGGCGGGGGAGATCTCCGAAGAAGTGGTCCAATCGACCATGGGGAGGGCGACGTTGAGGTCTTCCGCGAGCAGGTTGGCCGGGATTTCGGCGGCGGCGCGGTGATTATGCGCATCACCTGAAAACCAGCCTTCACGGGCAAGATCGATCCAGCGCCGCAAGGCGATCTCGAGGCGAATATCCTCGGAAGCCACCATGATCGTGCGTGTTTCAGGGAAATATTCCTTACCGCATTCGACGCGAATCTCACAAGCGCCCGGAGGAAGCTCGACCCGCCAGGGATGGGCGGAGACGGCGGTGTGCTTTTCGATCGAGTTCGTGCTGAAGCCGCTTTGCCGGTCGTATTTCACGGCAAATCCGGTCAGCGAGGCGGACTTGGGAAAGTGCCAAACACCGCTGCTGGTGCTGCGAACATAGACGCGCGCCGCCATCGGCTTGCCTGTGCCGGCGTCCTTGATGATCCCGGTGAGCATCCGTTCCTTCCGGCGGGCGCGACGGTTTGCGGCGGCGGCGAGCGGTTGATCTGGCACCGGGTGACCGGATACATAGGGCGTGAGATCCCTCAGCGCGACGACTTTGAATCCATTGGTTTTGAGGTAAGTGAGATAAGCGCGGAACATTTTGGGGTCGGTATGCACCCAGGGATGGTCCCGATCGGGCACGCCGTGAAACTGCAACACGGCAATGCGACCGTCACGGGCTTGGTCCGCGGCTCTTCTGAAGTCGGCCAGGGTCCAGTCCGGACGTCCGTCTCCGGCGGAGGGGATGAGCAACGGGTGATCGAGTCCGGGTTCGTAGGCAAAGCCCCGGCCCCATTCGTAGGGGTGTTCGGGCGATCCGCCGCGGCGGGCGAGCGTGATGCCGGCTTGAGCGAGAATGGGGAGTGCCCCGGGGTGGAGCGCATTGCCGGGCCAGGCAAAACTCGTGGGTGCGGGGATGCCATGTTCCAGGCATCGATTCTTGATGCCGTCGAGTTCCAGGCGCAACCGTCCCAGGGTCTCGGCAGTGACGCTCAGATGGCTCATGGTGTGATTTCCAATTTCGAATCCGGCCCTGTGCAGTTGCGCGATTTCCTCCCAGGTCATGTAATCCTGCTTGTTCGTGGAGAAGCTGAACCCTTCCGTGATCAAGAAGGTGGCGCCGAATCCCATCTCGAGCAGGAGGGGGCGGACGACGGTGTAATGTGATTTGACCGAATCGTCGAAGGTGAGTGCAACGAGTTTATCCGGGACCGGCTTCGGGGATGCGGCGCTCACCCATGAACCGGCAGAAAGCAGGGCCATGGCACACAACAAAGGCGCGAAGGAGCGGAGCGCTGGGCCGATCAAAGCCGGGGAGCCTGGAATGGGGTGCATGCGGGGACTGTGTCAGAAAGTTGGGGTTCGGCAAAGCTGGATTGGGGAATGGAATCCTGATCCTGTTTCATCGGCAGCCACCGCGATTGGAAGTCCGAAGTTCACGTCTGAAAACGGGAGAGTTGCCTCAGCGGTAGGCAGAATCTTTCGGATGCTTGTGATTTGCAGCGGGAACTGGAAAACTCCTGCCGCCCACATGAAGACGGTTCTCATCATCGACGACGACAAGCCCTTTCGCGCTTTGTTGGTCCAGCATTTGGTGCAGGCGGGTTGGGAGGTCATTGAGGCTGAGGATGGTGAGGAGGGGTTGAAGATCACCTGGGAAAAGCGTCCGGAGATCGTGATTTGCGATCTGCATATGCCTCGGTCAAACGGGTTTCATTTCTGCCGGAATGTCGGGGCCCGCCGTGACATGGCCGGGCGCATCAAGATCATTATCACCACCGGGAGCACTTACGCGACGGACAAGATTAGCGCTTTGGAAGCAGGCGCCGACGCGTACTTGGAGAAGCCGATGCGGATCCCGGAATTGCTTCAACTTTTGACGCGATGGTCGGAAGAAATCGTGGGTAATGGGGGCGGTGCGGAGCTTGCCCCGACGCCGGCGTTGGAGGACAAAGGCATCGTGCGGTTTTGGGGAGTGCGCGGCTCGATCTCGTGTCCGGGGCCTTCCACGGTTTATTATGGCGGGAATACATCCTGTGTCGAAGTGCGATATGGCGATCAGATTATCGTGTTGGACGCCGGCACGGGCATTCGCGCTCTGGGGTTGTCGTTGGAAAAAGAGTTCAAGGATCAGCCCCTGGATCTCGTGGTGCTGATTTCCCACACGCACTGGGACCATATTCAGGGATTCCCCTTCTTTATTCCGGCCTATTTGCCCAAGAACCGGATTCGTTTGATTGGATTCGAGGGCGCGCGACGGGGGCTGGAATCGATCCTGTCGAGCCAGATGGAGAGCCCTTATTTTCCGGTCAGCCTGGAGCAGATGTCGGGCAATATTTCCGTCCAGGCGCAGCGGGAAATGAAGTTTACGATCGGCTCCATTGTCGTGACCGCTCAATTCGTCAATCATCCCGGAGTGTGCGTGGGCTACCGGCTTGATACTCCCCGCGGCTCCGTCGCTTATCTCCCGGACAACGAGCCTTATCAGCGGCTGAAGGTTCAGCGCAGCGGGGTGAAGCCTGGCGAGGCGACGGAGATTCTCGAATTCGCGCGCAGCCAGGATCAGAAGATCATCGAGTTTATCCGCGACGTGGACGTGCTCATCATCGACGCGCAGTACAATGACGAGGGGTATCGTTCGAGAGCGGGCTGGGGTCATGGCTGTGTCGATGATGTCGTGGCCATCGCCCTGATTGCTAAGGTGAAGCGGCTTTTCTTGTTCCATCATGACCCGGACCATGACGACGCGTTCATCACGCGCATGGTGGAGTGGGCGCGGCAACTCGTCTCGTTTGCCGGTGAGGACTTGCCGGTGGACGCGGCGCGGGAAGGACTCGAAGTCGTGCTGCGCCCGGTCTCGGAGGCCGCCCCCAGCTCTTCGTGAGTGCTTCCTGATGACCGAAGCCTCTTCCCCTCCCGCCTACATTATCGTGGACGAAGGGTCCCTGACCCTCAAGGTGGCGGCCTTGTCCGTGCTCGACCGGCTGTTGGTGGCCTTTCATCGGGCGGGAATTCGAGACATCACGGTGGTCTTTCGGGGACCCTTGCCCCCTTTGCCTCGATCCCGTTCCTGGGGCATCCCGTTTAAGGTAGCGCCGGATTGGAAGCCGGACGGATCGAACGTGCTGTGGTCCCGCTCGAATGTGCTGGTCCAAGATGCGGATGTGCGCGAGTTGCTCGCGCGCGGGGGCCGGTTGGTGACTCGTGACGGAGCATTTTTACCCATCGCGGCGGGACGTCCCGCGGGACTCGAATGGGAAAGCCAGGGGCTCGTGGATCTGCCCGCGGTGGTGACGCAAGGAGTGTCGGGTTTGATTCAGGACGCGGATTCGGCCGCGCGTGCGGGCCAAGCACTTTGGGCATCATTGACGAGCCGTTCCGATGGCTGGGTCGATCGTGTCTTCAATCGTCCGTGCGGGCGGTATCTTTCCAAGGTTTTGATCCACACCTCCGTGAGTCCCAACGCGGTTTCACTCGCTTCCATCGGGATTGGATTGGCGGCGGCGTGGCTGTTTTCCCTGGGGGCTTATCCGGCGCTGGTCTGGGGTGCGATCCTCTTTCAGTTCTCGGCGATTGTGGACTGTGTGGATGGGGACATTGCCCGGGTTTTATTCAAGGAATCCGCGCTGGGGAAGTGGCTGGATTTGGCAGGAGATCAAGTGGTTCATGTCGGCGTTTTCGCGGGCATCGCCTGGGGCATGGCGAAAGCGCCGGGAGAATCACCGGCTCTCGGATTGGGAGCCGCGGCGATTTTGGGAGCTTTGATTTCATTTGGAGTCGTGTTGCGGGGCATGCGTCAACCTGAGGCCAGCAAGGACGGACGTCTGCGCAATCTGATTGACGGCGCCACGAACCGGGACTTTTCCGTGGTCGTGCTGGTCTTGGCGCTCGTGAATCGGCTGGAATGGTTCTTGTGGATGGCAGCGGTGGGGAGTCATGTGTTTTGGCTGGCCGCGCTTTCGTTGCAACGCAGGACGCGGGCCCGTGAATGAGTCCGTTCCTCCGTCCATGGTTGAAGGTCGCTGCCGTGGCCGCCGGCGTGGGGATCTTCGCCTGGTTGGCGGCGCGAGTGGACTGGCGGGGGGTGGAGCAGTTGCTGGCGAAGGTCGGCTGGGCGGCTCCGTTGATCCTGGTGCCCTATTTCGTGGTTTATGTCGTGGATACTCTCGGGTGGAGGTGGTGTTTGCCGCCGGGCATGGAAATCCCCTTTGGGCGTTTGTTCCGGATTCGTTGGACAGGGGAGTCGGTCAATCAAGTGGTTCCTTCGGCCTACGTGGGAGGGGAGGCATTAAAGGTTTATTTGCTCGGGCGCTCGGGGGTCGCACCGGATGCCGGCGCCTGCTCCGCCGTTGTTTCGAAGACGGTGCAATCGGTCGCTCAGCTTATTTTCGTGCTTAGCGCGGCCCTGGCTGGATTTCATCTGTTGGGGAAGGATCAAGCGCTGCTCTGGGGCGTCGGGGTCGTCGTCTTCCTCGGAGCTTTGGGGTTGGCCACCTTCCTCGTGGTGTTACGGCAGGGGCTCTTCGAGACCTTGTTGAAACTGGCAACCTGGACGGGAATCGCGGTTTCGTGGATGTCCCGGCACCGGTCACGCTTACTGGAACTGGACCGGTCGATTCGAGAATTTGACTCGCGCCATCCAGGCCGCTTATTTCGTTCATTTCTATTTTACCTTGCGGGCTGGTTGCTGGACACTGTCGAGCTCCTGTTGGTGGCGTCATTGTTGGGCGTGCCGGTGAGTTGGTCTGAAGCCTTGGTGATGGAGGCCTTCACCGGCGTTGCGAAGGCGGTGGGGATGTGGATTCCGGGTTCGCTCGGGGTGCAGGAAGCGGGCATCGTGTTGCTGGGGCGGGTGACAGGACTTCCGGACGCCTTCGCGGTTTCCTACGCGGTCATTCGCCGGGCGCGCGAGACCGTTTTCGCACTGGCGGGACTGGGGATGCTCTTGATGGAGTCCGTGGATTGGACGCGGGTTCGCGGGTTGGCGAGCGAGAAGCGGCCTCCACATGAAACGAAGCAGTAGGCGATGAATCTATGGATGCGATTATTTATGCCGCCGGGCGGGCTCGCCGGCTCGATCGATTTTCCGAGGGCAAGACGAAGATATTGCTCGAATTCGGGGGACGATCCCTTTTGGAGCGGCATGTGGATCTTCTCGCGCGCCTGCGCGTTTCGAAAATTCACGTGGTGACCGGATACTTGCACGAGCAAGTCCAAGCGGTGCTGCCGCTGCTGGCTTCCCGTTACGGTGTGGTGGTGGAGGAAATCTATAACCCGGACTTCTTGGAGGGCAGTGTGCTCAGCATGGAAGTCTCGCTGCCGACCATCCAGCGGGCCCAGGAGCCGATTCTGTTGATGGACGGCGACGTGCTTTATCACTCCTCGATGTTACGCCAACTGATGGACGCCGAGTCACCCACTGCATTATTGGTCGACACCGCTTTTTCGAAAGCGGACGACGATCCGGTCTTGGTGCCGATGAACCGCGGGAGACCGTTTGAGTTTGTAAAAATGTGGAGAGGGGAGTCGGAGCGCTTGGGTGAGTCCGTGGGGTTCTTCAAACTGGATCCGAGGGATATTCCGAAGCTTGTGGAGGAGACGCGGATTCGATGCGTTCCGGAGCGGCGTTCCGAGTCGTACGACGAGGTGCTGCGCGCGCTCGTTCGCGACGGGCGTTTTGGCGCGGTTGATGTCACGGGAATTCCCTGGACCGAGATTGATTTTCCCTCCGATATCACACGGGCCGAGCGAGAGATACTGCCGAAGCTGGATTGAATCCGGGATTGCCCTGCCGCCTGTCAGCTCCTATTTTCGCGCCCTTCGTATTCGAGGCATCCGGGGAGCGGTTTTCCCGGGTGCTCGAAAGCGTGAACCAACATGGAAACTCAATTTCAAACTCGAAAGTTCGACTCCCTCGACGTGCGCATCTACCGGAGTCAGGAGGCGATGGCGGAGGACGTGGCGTCCGAAGTAGGTGCTTATCTTCGGGATTGCATTCGCTCGCAAGGTTCCGCGGCGGCGATCATGGCCACCGGCAATTCGCAGATTCGGTTTCTCTCCCGGCTCGTGGAAAAGGGCGAGGTGGACTGGTCCCATGTCACCCTCTTTCACATGGACGAGTATTTGGGGATCGACGCCGGGCACAAGGCGAGTTTCAGGCGTTATATGAGGGAACGAGTGGAGTCTCTCGCCCGGCCGCGTGCCTTTCACTATATCGAAGGCGACGCGGCGCTCCCGTTGGAGGAATGCGAGCGTTACGAGGCGTTATTGCGCGCACAAACCATCGATCTGTGTTGTTTGGGCATCGGCGAGAACGGCCATCTCGCGTTCAACGATCCGCCGGTGGCCCGATTTGAAGACCGGCGCTGGGTAAAAATTGTGAAACTGGATGATGCCTGCAAGGGCCAGCAGGTGCGCGAGGGGCATTTCCCCTCTTTGGAATCCGTGCCGCCCTACGCCATCACGCTGACCGTGCCCGCTCTTTGCCAGGCTCGGCGCATGTTTTGTGTCGCACCCGAGAAGCGCAAAGCCGTCGCGGTGCGTGATACCCTGTGCGGGCCGGTTTCCACAGCGTGTCCGGCTTCCTATCTGCGAACCCAGGCGCAGGCCTCGTTGTATTTAGACCACGAATCCGCCGGGTTGATTGGCTAGACCATGCGCCTGCATCAAAGTTCCTTCACGATAACCGTTGCTCGAGCGCTCGGACTTGCCCTGCTGATGAGCGGCCTGATGGCCGGAGTCCGGGCCGCCGAACCGAGTTTCGCGGAGCGGTTGGGCTGGAAGCCTTCCGACGTGGTCGTCATCCTCCACGTCGATGATGTCGGCATGTCCCATGCCTCCAATCTGGGCGCGATCGAGTCCGTGGAAAAGGGAGTCGCCACCTCATGGGCGGTGATGATGCCGTGCCCGTGGGTGCCCGAAATCGCCAAATACCTCGCGGAAAACCCTGGTGTGGACAGCGGATTGCATCTGACATTGACCAGCGAATGGAAGCTGTATCGCTGGGGTCCGCTGGCGGGAAAAGCCCGTGTGCCGGGATTGACGGATCGCGAAGGCTGCCTTTGGCCATCCGTCTTGCAAGTCGTGCAACGGGCGACGCCGGACGAAATAGAGTTGGAGATTCGGGCCCAGATTGACCGGGCTCGGATCCTCGGGATGCCCATCACTCATTTGGACTCACACATGGGGACATTGTTTGCGCGTCCCGATTACTTCGAACGATTCGCCAAGGTCGGGATGGAGGAAGGGATTCCAATCCTGGCTGTGGGCGGGCATATGACTCATGCGAGGAAGGAGAATCCGGAAGCGGTGGCTAAACTCCGTCCGTGGATTCCCAAAATCTGGAACGCGGGACTGCCCGTGCTGGACGATTTGTTCACCAACACCGGAGCCTGGAAGCGAGCTGAGAAAAAGCACCGGTTGATGGAACTCTTGAAATCGTTGCGTCCCGGGGTCACGGAGATTCTCTTTCATTCCTCGAGATTGACCGAAGAACTGCCGGTCATCACGGGTTCCAGCGAGTCGAGAATGGGCGATTTAGAAGCTTTAACATCCCCGGAGGTCCGGGCGCTGATTCAAGAACGGAACATTCTTCAAACGACCTGGAAAGAATTGGCGCAGCGTCGAAAAGCAGCCAAGGCCATTGCCGAGACCCTTCCAGAACGCTGAACCTCCCGACTAACTTGATGGTGAAGTTACCCACCGTTCCGCACCCCGGCCCGGCGGAGTTCATTGGCTCACAACGTTCATTGCCGTTCATGAAACCTCGCAAGGTCCTGGCAATAATTGCATTCCGAATCTCTCACCCGATCCATCAAGGATAGGCCTCGTTCTTCGTCATGTTTTTCTCATCCAGGCCGTTGCAAATCTTCACGATCATCAACTGCCGGATTAAGAATCACTCAGCCCAGGGTTGACCCGCAACGCGGGGCTGCCCCGGGTAATCGTCCCCCCAAAGCAAAGTGATTTTGCGCAGACTGCTGCGACTGGCTTTCAGCACCGTCGCGCTCCGATGATGCCGGAACGCCGACTGGGGAGCCGGGAACCGGCCTCCTCCAGCGAACTACCCCTCTTCTCTTCCCAAAAGTGTTTGGAGTTTGTCGCGGTACGTCCGGCTAAGGGTCAGCCGCGTGCCGTTGCGCAGGATCACCATGTATTCACCGTGGAAGAGTGGCTGGAGTTCCTTGATCCGATCCACATTGACCATGGTGGATCGACTGATACGCATGAAGTTTCGTGCCGGAAGCCGGCCTTCGAGGGCGGTCATGGTCTCCCGCACCAGATGGGCGTCAGTGCCGCAATGGAGATTGACGTAGTTATCCGCGGCTTCGATCCAGTCCAAATCCTCCAGCTTGAGGAGAAGCACTTTGCCGTCGGTCTTGATGGCGAGGCGTTCGGGGCTTTTTTCATCGGGGCGCATTTTTTGCAGGAGGTCGGCGACGCGTTTTTCGAGGTCGCCTTCCTTGCGACTGCGAATCCGTTCCTGCACGCGTTGGAGGGCGAGTTCAAAACGTTCCCGATCGAATGGTTTGAGCAGGTAATCGACGGCGTGGAACTCGAAGGCTTGCAAGGCGAACTTGTCGTAGGCGGTGACGAATACGATGAGGGGCAGGGGATGACCGGCCAGTTCGCGTAACGTCCCCAAGCCATCGAGCATCGGCATCTGCACGTCGAGGAAGACCAGATCCGGCGCATCCTCGAGGATGCGCTCGACTGCTTCGCGTCCATTCGCGCATTCGCCGAGGACCTCGAAAGCGGGAGAGTCCTGGAGCAAGGAACGCAGGCGTTCGCGGGCCAGGGACTCATCATCGACGATGAGCGCGCGGATTTTTGCGGGCATGCTTGCGCGGAGGGATCGCGTCAGGACAACTCGGCACGCACCCGCTCCAGGAGTTGCTTGGTGGCTCGTATGCCCTCGGGCTCAGACATCTTGCTGCCCTCGTATTCGATGCCCACGAAGCCCCGGTAGCCCGCCTCCAGCACGATCCGCATCATGCGGTGGTAATCCGTGTGGATCTCATTCCCGGCGGCGTCGAAGTCATGGGATTTCGCGCTGACGGCCTTGGCAAAGGGCATCAATTCACGCACGCCGAGATAGCGGTCGTAGGTCTGGCCATTGCCAAGATTGAAATTGCCGAAATCGGGGAGGGTGCCGCAGTTCGGCAGCTTGACTTTGCGCATCACCCCGGCCAGCCAAGCCCCGTTGGAGGAAAGCCCGCCATGGTTTTCCACAATGACGTTGAGACCGAATCCGCGGGCGAATTCGCTCAGGGCCCGAAGCCCATCGGCCGCGCGGTCCTGCTTTTCCTCGAACGATCCCGTGGGCCCGGTTTCGGCATTCACCCGGATGGAATGACAGCCGAAGTACTTGGCCGCCTCCACCCAGCGATGATGATTGACTACGGCCTGCGCCCGCTTGGTGGGGTCGGCGTCCCCGAGAGCGCCTTCGCCGTCGATCATGATGAGCAAGATGCGGACGCCGTTGTCGGCGGCCCGACGCTTCAGTTCGGAGAGATAGCCTGTGTCGCGGGCCTTGTCCTTGTAGAATTGGTTCACCAGTTCCACTGCGGAAATGCCATAATCCAGGCGGGAGGCCTTCGGGAAATCCAGTGGATCAAGATGTTTTCCGAAAAGGGCCTTGTGGAGGGACCATTGGGCAAGGCTGATTTCGAACCGCGGCTTGGAGCGGGTTCCGAGGGCGGTGCAGCCGGCCAGGCCCGCGCCCACCGTCGCGCAGGCGGATTGAATGAGGAATGTTCGACGATTCATAAAAGGCATACGGGGTCGCAAGCGGAGTGATCAATGCGCCGGCGCCGAACCGCCCGTCTGCGCCCCGACATCCTTCGGCGGATAAAAGGCGACGGCGAGAATCACCGCAGCGACGAAGGCGAGTCCGGTCGGAATGAGAAAGAGGGACTTGTAGTCCACCACTTTGTCCACCGTGTACTTGGCGGTGAGGGGAATGAAGATCCACTTGGAAGCCAGATCGCCCGCGCCCAGCACGAGCAGATTGAAAAGTCCTTGCGCGCTGGTGCGGACATCTTTGGGAAACGCCGCGTCGATGAAAATGTAAAGCGTGGCGAAGAAAAAGGCGTAGCAGATGCCATGGAGCACCTGAACAGCGATGATGACGGCATGGTTTTGGGGAAAGAAAGCGAAGATCGCGAAGCGCGCGGCGTGGCCGAGCACCCCGATGATCATGGTCGTTTTCCAGCCGAGTTTGGTAAGCGCGGCGCCTAAAATGGCCATGGTGGCGATTTCGGCGATCTGGCCGATGCTGGTGATGGGGGTGATCCAGTGCGGCGGGATGCCGATGTTGCCGAGGAAATTGAAGATGAACACGAAGTATCCGTTATGGATCGTGGAATCGATGAACGTGACAATGAACAGAACCAGCAGGAACGGGTGCTTGAGGAGCTTGGCGGCCTTGAGCCAGGCCAGGTTTTCGTCTCCCGCCTGCGCTTTCTTGGGCGGGGTGTGCGGCAGCATGAGACTGTATCCTGCCAGCGCGAAAGAGGCCACCGCCGAGATCACGAACACCCAGCGCGTGGCTTGGATGGCCTCATCGGGCTTGATATCCTTAAGCACGAAGTAAAGCGGCCATTGCGCCGCGATCCACCCGATCGTTCCCCCCATGCGGACCGGGCCGAAGTCCTTCTGAGGATCCTTGAGGTTGGCGAAAGCGATCGAATTGGTCACCGAGATGGTGGGGACGTAAAACAGGGAATGAATGACCATCAACGCGAAGAAGCTCTCGAAGTCTTTTCTGAAGAACAGGCCGAGCATCGCCAGGCCGCCGACCAAGTGGCTGAAGGCGAGGAATCGTTCCGCGGCGAAGTTACGGTCGGCGAATTGATTGGAGAAGAAAATGCCCACCAGGGAGGCGATGGCGAAAGCGCTGCCGACCCAGGCCTGTTGTTGCGCTGTAAACCCAATGGCCGGCATGTAGCCGAAAATAGGAGGAAGCCAGGCGCCCCAGATGAAAAACTGGAGGACCATCATCAGGAACAGTTTGAATCGAATGTTGGAATTCATGATTTCAGTTTCCCGGCAGACGCGGTTCATCCAGTCACGGAGTTCCAGACCAAAGAGAGTCCGGTCGAATCCGGTCCGAGCCGAAGGATGCGTCAGGCTAATTCAAGCCCTGGAGCCAAGGCAAGCGTGCCGATGGCGCAATTCGAGAAGCCTCTGAGAAGATCCTTTCGGTGAATGCGAATGCTGGACGCAAGCTGGGCGGATGACCTGGATGGGTGGAGAATTCCTCCCTGTCCTGGAGTTCCACAGAGACGGTCGAGAATCCTGATTCTCATCGAGCCGACCGAATGCTTGATTTCATCCGTAGGATTCGTGTGATTGGTGGGCAAATTATTCCCTTAACCTTGGATTCGGTGCATCCCGATGTTGCCGGTGATGCAGGTAGGGCACGTCCGTCCCGGCGCGCCGCCGGAGCATGATGTTTTGCATCCAGTGGGCGGCGGGCTGGGACAGGCCCGCCCTACCAACAACATCGGGATACACGGCCTTGGATTTGGGGGGGTTCTGAAGCTTTGACATAGGGGGCTCGAAAGGGTATGCCCTACAAGATGATCCCATCAGCTTCCACACGGCATCCCCTCGACCGCCGGGCGTTTCTCAAGGGGATGGGCGGCATGGCGCTGGCTTTGCCCGTTCTGGACGCCATGGGCGAATCGGTGACCGACAAGACTCCACGCCGATTCTGCGCCCTTTACACCGCGAACGGCATGTCGCTTCCCAACAAGAGCCACGGCATCGATGAGTGGAGTTGGTTTCCCACCGCGGAACGGGAGGGTCAATTTGTGTTCGGAAAATCCACCGAACCGCTCGCTCCCTTTCGCCGCCAGCTCAGTTTCATGGGAGGGCTCTATCATCCGAACGGTCCGAAGACGGATCCCCACGTTTGCTCGGACATGTGGCTCACGGGCGCTCCCCTTCAAAACCCCAAACCGGGGACCTACAATTCCACGGGGCTCGACCAAATCGTCGCCCTCCACACCAAGCAATACTGCCGCCAGCCTTCTTTGGTGCTTTCCATCGACGCAGGCACGGGTTTCCTCTCCCGCACGGGCACCATCTCCTTCAACCTCGAGGGACGTCCGATTCCCGCGGAGAACAATCCCCGTCGCGTGTTCAACCGTCTTTTCCGGGCCGACCGGCAGTCCATCGAATCCGAGCGCGAAGCGCTGCGTCGTCGCATCAAACTCGTCGATGCGGTTTCCGAAAGCGCCCGATCGCTGCACCGGCGCCTGGGCCGGTCGGATCGGGAACGCATGGATCAATACCTGACTTCCCTCAGCGAAGTGGAATCGCGCTTGATTGCCTCCGAGCGTTGGATCGACGTCCCGCTCAAACCCCAGGACCATTCGCACTTGCGTTTGGACGCCACCAACGAAGGGGATCCGGCGGAGTATTACCAGGTGATGTTCGATCTGATCGCCCTGGCGTTTGACGCGGATATTACCCGATCCGTGGCGTTCATGCTCAATCGGGAGGATGGCATGGGCATCAGCGACACCTTTCCCCTCAAACTGGGGTTGAAGCACACCCACCATAATCTTTCCCACGCGGGAGACAAAGACGGCCAACTTGCCTTTGCCCGCTATGATCTTTTCCTGAGTCAACAGATTGCGAGTTTCCTCGGCCGATTGAACCAATACTCCGACCGCCAGGGCAGCGTGCTGGACAATACCATCGTCCTTTATGGCAGCGGCGCCAGCACGACCCATTATCCGAAGAATCTGCCAACCCTGGTGGCTGGAGGCGCCAATATGGGCCTGCGCCATGGGGTGTTTTGGCGGCAAGGGGAAACGCGGATGTCCAATCTCTACCTCAGCATTCTGCGGTCCATGGAAATCGAAGTGGAATCATTCGGGGATAGCACCTCGACGCTTTCGGGATCGATTTTCCGCAAAGTTTAAACTCCGCGATGGGGATGACCCCCTAAACGGGCGATTGACGGGAAAGGGGGAAAGAACACACGCTTTCCAACCAATCGCGATGCTCCTCATCACTAACTTCGTCCGTTTCCGGAAGGGAACAGGGCCGATACCAACATGTCGCTCGTGTTTCCTCCAGGGAATTGTATTTTAGCCCCGGTCAAGTTATGAATGTGCATCCTCAGTCCTCTTCCGCCAGTTGGATTCGGGAAGCCCGCCCCTTTAAGCGTGGCTTTACCTTGATCGAACTCTTGGTGGTCATCGCCGTCATCGCCATTTTGGCGGGCATGCTCTTGCCCGCGCTCTCCAAGGCCAAGGAAAAGGGCCGGCAAGCCCGCTGTTTGAGCAACCTGCGTCAGATCGGAATCGGCACGACGCTTTACGCGGATGATCACCGGGAGCTTTTCCATCACACGCCCTCGGGAGGATTTCCGAACCACGGGATGTGGTTCGCCAATCCGAGGAGCACGGTTCCTCTGGACGCCAACGATGGTCTGGCCTATTGGGGCGTGGCTTATACGCGTTATTTCGGCGGGACCAAGGAACACTATCGCTGTCCCAGCGCGAAGATTGTCGATCAATGGCGGGAGGACGGTCTCCGGTATCCGAAGGATTTCTGGCTGAATTCAACCTACGGCATCAACTCCTTCATCAACGAACCACCGGACCCCAAGAATCCGTCGTCCCGTTTGCAAGGACCCCGGAAGATCTCCTCCCTCCAAAGCCCTTCCTCGACCATTTTTGCCCAGGACGCCGCGGAGCAACGGATGGATGGGGCGGATGACACCATTGGGCTCTGGCCTGGACGGAATCAAATCCTGGAGCAATGGATTGGGAATCCGCCGGGCCGTGGCGGGCTCGGCGCCGGCTTTTATGACGGATACAAGTTCGAATGGGAATGGTACCGGCACAACAAGACGTGCGCGACGCTTTGGGTGCCCGGACATGTATCCTCGATCAAGTTTAACGGATACAACAAGGGCGTGGACTACCGGTGGTACACGGGCGACACGCCTTTGGAACAACCGCGGTGATCTGATCTCCGAACCCGAGTGCGTGTAAAAATTTAGCGGTGTGAAATTCCGACCTCAAATCGACAACACAACAACCCTATGAAACGACCCCAACGAACGACCGTGAGGCTGTCGGCGCTTGCGCTGATGGCCGCCGCGATTCCCGCCATGGCCCAGCAGACGGTCTGGCAGTGGGACTTTGACAACGGCAACCTCAACGCCACCATCGGCGGCGCGCTCCAATTTGGCGACGCTGCCACGGGGCAAGCCGCGAAATTCGGGACGACCACCAGTTTCGGCGTGCCCAACATCGGGGGCCTCGAAGCGCGCGTGATCCAGTTTCCCGCGTCCGTCGCACCCGCGGGCTTGTTGATGCCCACACCCGCGCCCAACGGAGGCGGATCCCTCGTGAACGAATACACCGTGATCATGGATGTTCTGTTCACCGGTGCCGCTCATGGAAAAATTCGTCCTTTGGTTCAGACCGACGATGGCACGGCCACCGGACGCACCTCCTACTTCACGGTCGGTGCGAACAACGGACTGGGTGCCGGCACAGGGCCGTTCCAAGGATCCCTCGTCTCAAACTCCTGGCATCGCGTCGCCTTCGTGGCCGATGCCACCACGCGCCGGATTCGCAAGTACGTGGACGGCGTGGAGGTCGGCGTTCAATCCGCAGGAACCGTGGACGGTTCGAACGCATTGACGCCCGCGGCCACCGTGGTGCTGTTCGGAGGAGAGGGGGAGAATATCGCCTCCGGATACGCCAACAGCATTCAGTTGCGCAATACCGCCCTGTCCGCCAAGCAGGTTCTGGCCCTGGGCAAGGCATCGGCCACCGGCATCCCCACCACGATCCCGCCGATTCCTTCCAATGTGGAGCAATGGATTCCGGCCGGGGAATTCGCCAATCGGAACACCGAACTGGGAGCGGTCATCGACCCCGGCAGCACCACCATTCAAGATTCGACCATCGGTTTGAAACTGGACGGCACGGCGCTGGCCAGTCCGACGATCTCCCGTTCAGGCGGGCTGATCAGGGTTTCGAAGCCCAATCCGGGACTCTTCGCTCCAGGCACCAAGCATAAGTTGGAACTGTCCTACACGGACAGTTTGGCGGGCGCGAAAACCCTCACCACGGAATTCACGGCGGCCTTGTTGTTCGAGGATTTCGAAAGCATCGTGCTGGGACCGCGAAAAGATGAAAACAACGCCAACACGGAGCCCTTCGACAAGGGCTGGACCAACCGGCCTCCGACGGGGTGGACCATCGACAACAGCAAATTCCCGGCGGTCGTCATCTCGCCTGATAATCCGGACGATGATGGAGATGGTTTTGCGGACAACGACGGGCGCACCGAATGGGCAGGTTGGAGTTTCGCCAACAAAGATTTCTGGATCGCCGCCGATAATCAGACCCGGGATCAGTTTTCCCTGGGCAAAGGAACCCTGGCCATCGCGGATCCGGACGAGTGGGACGACCTGGCTCACGCGGTTAGTTTGTTCAATTCCTTCTTGAAGACGCCCCCGGTTTCTTTGGAGGGCATCGCTCCAGGTGCTGCATTCCTCAAGTTCGATTCCAGCTGGCGTCCGGAAGGTGTCGATGATGCCAATGCGTCGAAATTTCCAACGGGCCCGAATGGCGAGGCCATCAACAACCAAACCGCGATCATTACGGTCAGCTACGATGGAAAAGCGCCCGTTCAAATCTTGAAATGGGACAGCATCGCGGGGAGTCCGACCTTTCATCCGGATATGCAAAATGAGTCCGTCCTGATTTCTCTGAACAATCCGGTCGGGGCCAAATCGATGGTCATCGAGTTCGCGCTGGTGGAAGGCGCCAATGACTGGTGGTGGGCGATCGACAATGTGGTGATCAATGCCGGCGCTTCGCCCCCGATCATTGCGCAGCAACCCAAAACGACTGAAGTCGAGGAAGGCAAGGCGGCAAGCCTGTCCGCCACCTTCACCGGTGAAGGATTGAGCTATCAATGGTTCAAGGGCCAGGGGGCGGGCAAAACTGCCGTGACAGGCGGAACCAGCGGCACGCTTTCATTCGCCGCTGCCAAGATCTCGGACTCGGGTTACTACACGCTCCAGATTAAGAATATTTCAGGCTCGGCCATGTCGATTCCCGTGCGATTGTCCGTGATCGCTGGCACCACCGGACGCGTGGCGCTGCTGACGGAGGACTTCGAAAAATCGCCCCTCGGACCCAACGTGGACGAAGGAGTGGCCGGCGACAAGGTTTGGACCAAAACCGCTCCCGAAGGGTGGTCCATCGATGACAGCAAAGTGCCGGGAGTCGGCACGGATCAGGACGGCGTGACCGAATGGGCGGGTTGGAGTTTTGCCAATCGCCTTTGGTGGTCTCAAACCGCCGGAGATCAGGAACGGTCCAAGTTCACCAAGGGTGTGGGCGCCGTGGCCATCGCGGACTCGGACGAGTGGGACGATGTCGGCCATGCCCCCGGCAACATGGAGACGATCTTGAAGACGAAGGCCGTTTCCCTCGAAGGCATCAAAGCGGGCACGGTGGTTTTGAAGTTCGATTCCAGTTGGCGTCCGGAAACGCCCCAGCGAGCCAGTGTGATGGTCAGCTTCGATGGATCCGCGCCTGTTTCCATTCTCGATTACAATTCCGATCCGGCGAACGCGGACTTCCGCCCGGATGAAATGAATGAAACGATTTCGCTGGCCATCGCTAATCCAGCCGGCGCCAAGCAAATGGCGGTGCATTTCCGGTACTTCGAGACCCGCAACAATTGGTGGTGGGCGATCGACAACCTGTCGGTGCTTGGCGAGAAGGCTCCCGTGGGCGATCCATTGCTGGCCGACTTGGTGGCTTATCTGCCGTTCGACGGCGACGTGAAGGACGCCAGCGGTCGGAACAATAACGGCACGGCGGTCGGCAACCCCGGTTTCGCCGCCGGCAAAGTCGGTGCGTCCGCCCTTTCCTTCACCTCGAAGAAGGATGGCAGTTCATTCAACTACGTGAGCCTGGGCACGCCGGCCGATCTCGATTTCGGCACGGCCACCAGCTTCTCCGTGGCCTTCTGGGCCAAGCTGGCTCCCGGTTCGTGGACCGGCGACCCCTCGTTCCTGGCCAACAAGGACTGGGGCAGCGGCAACAACCGCGGCTGGGTCATCGCCACCGACGGCGATGGACGTGTGCAATGGAACCTGGGCGGCAAGCTCGACAACACCAACGGTGACCGCAAAGACTTTGATAGTCCAGGCGGCGTCTTCAGCGACGGTAATTGGCATCACATCGTGGTCTCCTTCAATCGCAATGGTACGGGCATCACTTATGTGGATGGCAAGAAGTTCGCCAGTCGTGAAGCCACTCCCCGCACGGAGATCCCCATCGCCAGTCCGGCCAACAATTTGTCCACCCCAGCCGGCCAAGGCACCAGCATTGGCCAGGATGGCACAGGGAAGTACACCGACGGGGGCGGCGTGGGCATCGATAATGGGTTGATCGACGAGGTGGCGATCTGGCGCCGCGCCTTGAATGAGACTGAAGCGGCAGCTGTCTTCGCCCGCGGTCAAAGCGGCGTGCCGGTAACCGGGGATCCTGTCCTGCGTGACTTGGTAGCCTATCTGCCCTTCGACGGCAACACTCAGGACGCCAGCGGACGCGGCAACAACGGCACCGCAGTCGGTGCTCCTGGTTTCGTGGCAGGCAAAGTCGGTTCCGGAGCTCTCTCCTTCACCTCGAAGAAGGACGGTACCTCCTTCAACTATGTCACGTTGGGAAATCCCGCCGATCTGAATTTCGGTTCGAGCACGAGTTTCTCAGTGTCCTACTGGGCGAAGCTGGCCCCCGGCTCTTGGACGGGCGATCCCGCCTTCCTTTCGAACAAGGATTGGGGCAGTGGCAACAACCAAGGCTGGGTGATCGCGACGGATGGAGACGGACGCCTCCAATGGAACCTGGGGGGCAAACTCGACAACTCCAACGGTGACCGCAAGGATTTTGACAGTCCCGGCGGTGTCTTCAGCGATGGCAACTGGCATCATATCGCCGTAACCTTCGACCGCGCAGGAGCAGGCATTGCTTACGTGGATGGAAAGAAGTTTGCCAGCCGCGAGGCAACGCCGCGTTCAGAGATTCCGATTGCCACTCCGGCGAACAACTTGTCCACCCCGGCCGGCAAATCGACCAACATCGGCCAGGACGGGACCGGCAAATACACCGATGGCGGTGGAGTCGGCGTGGACAACGGCCAGATCGACGAAGTGGCGATCTGGCGCCGTGTGCTCACCGCCCAGGAAGTCACGGCGGTGTTTGATCGCGGAAGCCGCGGCCAAAGCTTGAACGGCCCGGCCCCGGCGGAAGCCGTGAAATTCTCGAAAGTCAGTGTTTCGGGTGGCAACGTTTCGCTGGACCTGACCGGAGGGAAAGGGCCATTCCTGGTCCAAACCAAAGTCAGCCTGTCGGACGCGCAATGGATCAACCTGCTCACCACCCCGGATAGCAAGGTCGCGCTGCCTCAGTTGGCTCCGACGGGGTTCTACCGAATTCTGGAGCAGGCTTCAGCCAGTGTGGAATTATATCAGGCCACGCTTTCGGGCGCGGCGGAGAATCCTCCCGTGACCACGGGGGCATCGGGCAGGGCGCTGCTGTCGTTGGAAGGCGATCGCTTGATCTACATCGTGTATTACACGGGTCTTTCGGCCCCGGCGACCGCCGCCCATGTGCATGGCCCGGCGGATCCCAAAACCAACGCAGGAGTCATCTTCGCGCTGACTCCCGTCCAAGGCTTCGGAACTTCCGGGCTGTTGTTTGGCAGCCAAACCCTGACCGCTGAGCAGAAGGGCGGGTTGGCGGCGGGTGTCGGCTACATCAACATTCACACCTCGACCAATCCGGGTGGGGAGTTGCGCGGTCAGATCGTGAAATAACGAAGGCCGTTCATGGATTTCCGGCCCCCGTGTGGGGGCTGGACCGGCGGGCTGCGGCGGCGCAACCGTGTGTCGCCCCGCAGCCCGCTTCTTTTTCCCGGTTTATCGTTGCGCCTTTTTGGGCGGTTATGGCTTCATTCCCCCCACGGCCAACGCGAACCGCAGCCATTGCCCGCCAACAACAAGGCGGGTTGGATTTGCGCGCGAGGGCTCGAAAGAACATGACGTTTGAAGTTCATGACACGGTGTCGAATGAGAATCTACTACTCCGGGCGCGTTCAGGGAGTGGGATTTCGTTACGCCGTGAAAACACTCGCCCCAGGGTACGAATTGTCAGGAACAGTTCGGAACCTCGACGATGGGCGGGTGGAATTAGTCGCCGAGGGGAGCCGCGAGGAGTTGGATGCTTTTCGGGAAGGCGTAAAGAGTGCTGGAGTGGGGCAATTCATTCGAAACGAGGAAATCGTTTGGGAACCTCCGGTCGGGGGACTAAAGGGGTTTGAAATCATTCGTTAGTTCCGAGTCATCATCTCCATGAAGTACGCCATTATTGCCGACATCCATGCCAATCTGGAAGCGTTGCAGGTGGTGCTGGATGATGCCCAGAAATTGCGGTGCACGCACTATGCCTGCCTGGGAGATGTCGTCGGCTACAATGCCAATCCCAAAGAATGCCTCGACATCGTCCGCAACATGAACATGCCCTGCGTCAAGGGCAACCATGACGAACTGTGTTCGGCCGACACGGCCGCGGAAGGATTCAATCCGCACGCAGCCGAAGCGGTGAATTGGACACGAGAGCAACTGCCGGAGGAAGATCGCAAGTGGCTTCGCGATTTGAAGTACATCCGGCTGGTGGCCAGCTTTTCGATCGTGCATGCCACCTTGGACGCCCCCCAGCGTTGGGGTTATGTTTTCAGCAAGCTGGATGCCGCCGCGAGTTTCACGTATCAGAACACGGCGGTGTGTTTCCACGGCCATACCCATGTGCCGGTGGCGTTCATTCGGGATAGCGTCATTCGGAGCGGTAACTACACAAAGTTCCGCGTCGAACCCGGACGCAAATACTTCGTCAACGTCGGCAGCGTCGGGCAGTCCCGCGATGGGGTCGCCAAGGCCACGTATGTCGTCTACGATCTGGATGAAGGTTCCATCGAACTACGCCGGCTCGACTATGACATCGCCGTGACGCAGGAAAAAATTCTCAAAGCCGGCCTTCCTCCCCGATTGGCGGAACGGCTCGCTCTCGGGCGCTGACCTCCCCGAACCGCCGGGATGGACCCCTGGAAATTCGGGCGGTGAAAGTCCTGATTCTCAAGCCGAGTTCGTTGGGCGACGTGGTGCACGCACTCCCGGTCGCGCGACTGCTCAAACTCCAGTTCCCCCAGGCTGAAATCCATTGGTGGATCCTGCGCGGATTGATGCCCTTGCTCGAGACGGATCCGGATCTCGACGTTCTCCATCCATTCGATCGCGAAGGGTGGTCCAATCCCTCCGTCTGGATGAGCGCCGCGTCCGGCTTGTCCGCCATGCGGCGGTCGCGCTACGAATGGGTGATCGACCTCCAAGGCCTGTTTCGCAGCGGCCTGATGTCCTGGCTCGCCGAAGGAGAATTGACCCTTGGACTCGATGATCATGGTGAGGGAGCGCGAGGGTTTTACGACGTGACGCTGACGCGCCCCAGCGCAACGACCCACGCGGTGGATTACAACCTCACGGTTTGCCGGGCGTTGAACATCCCCGTGGACCGTCCCTTCGAGTGGCTGCCTCGACGTCCGCGCGTGGCGGAGACCGTGGCGAAGCAACTTGGCCGCCTGGGGTCGGGGAAAGTCATCGCGATCCAGCCCGGAGCGCGTTGGGAGACCAAGCGCTGGCCCATTGCATTCTTCGTCGAACTGGCCCGCAGGCTTCAGTCCGAACTCGGAGAGGTTCGTCTGCTGATCCTGGGGGGGGCGAATGAGCGAGGGCTGAGCGGGATGATTTCGCGGGCGAGCATCCCGGGATGCCACGATCTTGCCGGCACGCTTTCCCTTCCCGAATTGGTGGAATGGATCCGGCTTTGCGATTTGCTCATTACCAATGACACAGGGCCCATGCATCTCGGCGCCGCCATGGACGTGCCAACCCTGGCGCTGTTTGGTCCCACGACTCCGTGGCGGACCGGCCCCTATGGGCAGATGGATCGCGTCCTGAGCCAGGCGACTCCTTGTGCGCCATGTTTTCAGGGAGTCTGCAACAACGCAATCGACTTGGCCTGTCTTCGTGGCATTTCCCCCGAACGAGTGGCTCAACGCGCGATCGAGATCCTGGAAGCACCCCGCCGAAGTTCACCTTGGGCAGCTCGGAGTTCATCGGCAAACTTCGAGGCGGCGCCCGGGGAAGCATGATTTTTAAACCTTAACCCTTCCGACTAACTTGATGCTCAAGTTACTCACCATTCCGCACCCCCGCCCGGCGGAGTTCTTTTGCTAAAAGCGGCCATTGAACGTGGCAAAGATATGCAAACGCCTGGATGAGAAAGACATGAAGAAGCACGAGGCCTATCCTTGATGGATCTGGTCAGTGATTCGTCTTCGGAGCGCGACGGTGCTGAAAGGCAGTCGCAGCAGACCGAGCAGAATCACTTCGTTGTTGGGGGACGAGTGCCCAGGGCAATCACGGCGTGCATGCGGATCTCCCGAGGTGTCCATGCACCTCGGTCCGGGAGGGCGGCGTTCCACCGCCGTCCCACCTTTTCAGAGGGTGATCAAGATGGGCTGCGGTGGAACGCAGCCCTCCCGGCGTGGTTCCTCGTCCCAATGCGAGTCCAAGATGGGAGGTTAACCGCGACGGACAGGGCGGAGCCGGGGGAGGACCGTCCCGCGGGGACGAACGAAACAGCCATTCTCAATTTGGGGAGCGCGGCTGTGTCGGAGACCAGCCGCAGCGCGCGGACAGTTCGGAAGACTCCAGATTTTTCAACGTGCGGCGGCTGGCCAAACGACGACCCAGGCGTGCTCCAACACCCCCGAATGTTGCACGGTTCCTTATCCCAGAAAGTTGACCACGAAAGTGAAGCGGAGCAGGGGAGGGCGCCCGAGCTTGGCCCAGGGGCATCGAGCGGTTTTCTGGCGGGCCCCATGCCGCCGACGCGCAAGCCCGAGAGAAATAGCAGCTCCGTCATTGCTCTTGAGGAACGAGGGATGCTCGAGAGGGTCTGGCGCAAACCGTAGAGCGTCAGGCACCGATCCATCACCGCCTTCCATTGAAAGCGCCTGAGGATTTCCTGCCGCCCGTGTATTCCCATCGTCTCCCGGAGTTCCGGTTCATCCCGGAGCCGCTCCAGCGCATGACGGAGCGATGGGGGCTGATTCGGTTCCGTAAGAAGTCCGGTGATTTCGTGAGTGACAATTTCCGGCAAACTGGCAACCCGCGTAGCGACGACCGGAAGGCCGCAGGCCATGCCTTCGAGCAAGGTTTGGCCCAGTAATTCAGGGATCGCCGTTTCCGTGCCGTCAGGAAGACGGTGGACGCTGGGCAAGACCAAACAGTGGGCGGCACGATAATGGGAAACCAAAGCCTCGTCGGGGCATTCGTGGAAAAAACGCACCGGTTTCCCATGAGCAAGCGTCTCCAGGGATCGCGCGTAGGCTTGATGGTAAGGTTTTCCAACAATCGCCAACTCCATGCCCTGGGGAAGCGCTTCGATCAAATCGTGGATGCCCTTGTGTGGAACAAGACGTCCCACAAAAAGCACTTTGAACGGGCGCGGCGGAATGCGGGCCGGGCCGGGTGAGAACCGATCCGCGTCCACTCCGCCGTAGATCACGTGCGCGTTCGTGCGCCGGGCGTGGCCAAAGACCTCACGGCTGAATTGGCTCAGATGCAAATGGCCGCGAAACCAGGTGTCCGTCGAAACGTAAGCCGAAAGGTCCCAGCCACCTCCGCCCAGATCGCTGACGAATACTTTGCTTCCAGTGCATCGTCCGAACAAGGCGGCCAGGCTGGTGGCGAGGACATGTTGTTGGTGACACTGCACGATTTCCGCGCCGGCCAGGGCTTTGAACATGCTCCAGTGGAAGGGATTTGTGGATTGGCCTCGGATGCGGCGGGCGGGTCCGAGCACCGAGATTTCCAGTCCATGTTCTTTGCGGGAAGCGGAGGTGGTGCCGAAGGCAACGAGGCGGGTTGGCACTGCGGAGGACATGTGGCGAGCGAGTTCATAGGCCTAACGCTCGGCGCCTCCGATGATGCCCAGTTCGGCGTCAAAGAGCGCCGGCACCAGATGAACCACCCTGGGTTTCATGGGTTGAGATGGGATTCAGGGCGAAAGAATGGCCTAAGCGCAGCCGCATCGAAAGCCAATTTGATGTCTCCGATATATTGCACAATGTATGTTATATTTCATTATGAATGACCTGCAATTCCCTTTTGATCTGGCTGTTATCGTTGCATTTCATGCCGGACGATCTTCCTGAGCAGGCTTGCCCAACCTCCGCCTCAACCGTTACATCTCTTGGGTGCGTTTTCTCCCGGTCTCGGCCCCCACGCTGATCCTCCTCACGTTGATTGCCCTCTGGGCAGGTTGTCAAAGTCCTCAACAACCCGCGCCCGCAATCACGGATCTTTCGGACTCACCGCGTTTGGCCCGGGATCCCGCCCGGATCTCATCGACCGAAGTTCGCGAAAACGAACCCGAAATTCCCGCCCGTGATGCCCTGCGCCCACAACCCCAGCCAACTCCGCCAGCCACGAACCGTGCTCCGGCGGAAACCCTCACGCGTTCTCCATTGGATACGAAACCCCGCAGGGCCAAAACCCCTCTCCGCCTCGAATGGATTTCTCTGGCGCAATGGTGCCAGGAGCATCGGTTGGCAGAACCTCGCAAGTTACCCGGCGAAAACTTTGTCCAGGAAATCAAGTCCTCGTCTGGGCTGGTAACGCTGACCTTGGGCAGTCATACCGCCACCTGGAATGGTGTCCAGTTCTGGCTTGGTTTCGCACCGCGATCGCAGCGGGGCGTGCTGCATCTCCACAGCCTCGATCTCGAGAAACATCTCCGTCCCTTGTTGCTGCCCGATCCGGATTTGACACCCATTCAGCGCACCGTTGTCCTGGATCCGGGACATGGCGGCGACAACCTGGGCACCCGCTCGATCCTGCGCGCGGCTTATGAGAAGGATTATGCTTTGGATTGGGCTCGACGACTGGCGCCGCTCCTGGCCGCTCAAGGCTGGCAAGTCTTTCTCACACGCACGAACGACCGCGCGCTTTCCATCACGGAACGCGTCGAGTTCACAAGCGAGAAACAGGCGGTTCTCTTCATCAGCCTCCACTTCAACTCCATTCCGGGCCATCCCAACCAGCGGGGGCTCGAGACCTACGCCCTGGCTCCTCAGTGGATGCCATCGCATCATTCCCGAGATGGTGGAGAACCGATCGCGTTTGCGCTGCCCGGAAATGCTCATGACGAGAAGAACTTCCTGTCGGCCATGAAAATTCACGCGTCCCTCCTCAAGGCCACGAAGGCTCCTGATCGCGGCGTGCGGCGGGCGCGGTTCATGGGGGTCTTGCGCAACCAATCTCAGCCCGCGGTTCTCATTGAGGGCGGCTACTTAACCTCGCCTTCCGAATCCCGGAACATCGATCATCCCGACTACCGGCAGAAGCTGGCGGAAGCGGTGGCGGCGGCGCTTGATTGACGTCTCGTTTCCTGATGCCGCATTCCCCTGCTCCATCCGCACGCGCCACGAGTTTTGACTCGCAGCCATGGAATCGAGTGTTGATCACCGGTGGCGCCGGATTCATCGGCTCGCATTTGATCGACCGGTTCCTCGCGGAGGGAAAAACGATCACGGCCATTGACGATCTCTCCACGGGCCGGCCGGAGAACCTTGCGCTGGCGCGAGCCTCCGATCGGTTTCGTTTCATCACCGGCAAAGTCTCCACTCTGCCGAACCTTTCCTCATTGATCGAGGATTCCGATCTCGTCATCCATCTGGCGGCGGCAGTCGGTGTGGAATTGGTCGTCAAGTCGCCGATCCAAACGATCGAGACGAATCTCCAGGAAACGCGCGCGCTGCTGGAAGCGAACCGGTCGCGCGTTCCGGTTGTGCTTGCGTCCACCTCCGAGGTTTACGGCAAGAGTGCGAAAGAGGCGTTTTCCGAGGATGATGATCTGCTCATCGGACCTTCCCATCTCGGACGCTGGAGCTATGCGTGCTCGAAGTTGATGGATGAATTCCTGGCCATGGCCCACAGCCAGGAGCGCGGACTGCCCGTTCTCATTGTGCGGCTTTTCAACACGGTTGGACCGCGCCAGACCGGCGCCTACGGCATGGTGCTCCCGCGGTTCATCGAAGCCGCCCGGCGCGGCGATCCCTTGCGAGTCTATGGCAATGGAGAGCAATCGCGCTGCTTTGGTTTCGTCGAGGATGTGGTGGAAGCGATCGGACTTTTGATTCGCCAGCCCCGCGCCTGGGGCCAGGTGGTCAATGTGGGGTCCGATTGCGAAATCACCATCGAACAGCTCGCCCGCCAAATCATCCGGGAGTTGGGATCCCGCTCCTCCGTCGTGAAGATCCCCTACTCCGAGGCCTACGCTCCGGGATTCGAGGACATGAACCGGAGAAAACCGGTCATCCAAAAACTGATCGGCCTCACCGGTTACAAACCCTCAACACCGTTGACCGAGATCATCCGCAGGACGGCGGAATATTCATCCCTCCGAAGTTGATCGTCCGCCGTAGAATTCCGAAGCTCCGGTCCGTGCGGTGCCTCCAGAGGTTGTCGGTGACCGGGTTGTCTTGGTAACGCAGACAGCCCTGTCTGCTGTTTCGCAGGCTGCCCAGCCTGCGGGGCGACGAAGGGAACCCGGCGCGTGGAGAGCATGGAAGGGCCTCGTCCTTCACCCCCCCGGACCGACGGGCCGTCGGCGATACGGCAGGCTGGGCAGCCTGCGCCATACGACAGACAACTTCGGGCCGTGGCATGAAGCCAAAATGAAACCGCCGCGCCAGGGAACCCGGCACGGCGGTCGAGAGTCGGTTTGACGGGGAATAGGAATTAGTTCCGCCGCACGGTGGTGTTTTCGCCCATCCAACGGACATCGACCCACGAATCGCGGGCCGGAACATTCAGAGCCAGTCCGGAGGCGTAGCGGACCTTGGGCTTGATGGTATTGCCAATCCACTTGTGGATTTCGGAGTGTCCGTCGGCGAAGGAGAACCCACAAGCGCCATTGTGGTAAGAGGCAGGCATATCGATAATCTGAGCGGTGCCCATGGCCTCGGAACCCGTGCAGGCATTGGCGAAAGCCGCGTCATTGATGCTGTCCGGGTGTTCATCCACAAAAACCCAGGTTTTCGATGCGCTCACAATTTGGGAGGCTTTGGCATAGGTCAGCCACACCGTCTGGCTCTGGTTATAGTTCTTATCCAGCCACTCGCCGTTGCCGAAAACCTGGCTCATGGAGTTGCTGCGAATTCTGGGAACTTTTTGGCCGCGGACCGTGACGCGGGCGAGATCCGCGGGGCACTTGAAAACATCGAAGGAGCGCCCCACAAACGGGAACATGGGACTGTTCGTGATGTATCGCTCATTGGCCGAATCCGCTCCGTAATCGACGTTGCCTTCGATCCAGTTGACGCGGCGCAGGTTGTTGACCGCCAGTCCCTGGGCGGCCAGCAGCACGTCGCTGTTGTCCTCGGCATAAAGAATGAAACCCAGGCCGAGCTGCCGGGTGTTGTTCATGCACTTGATGCCCTGGGCCTTGGTCTTGGCTTTGGACAGTGCAGGCAGGAGCATGCCCGCCAGGATGGCGATGATGGCGATGACCACCAGCAATTCGATGAGGGTAAAACCCTGCTTCGCCGCTCTAAACAGGCCGGATTTCCGAGGTTCGGAATACAATTTCATAAGTTTCAAAAGTCGCTGGGAGACAATATGGAACCGACATCCGATGGTGCAAGTGTGTTTCTCCAAGCACAGCGGTCTGCGGTGCATCCCGATGTTGCCGGTGATGCAGGTAAGGCGCGTCCGTCCCGGCGCGCCGCCGGAGCATGATGTTTTGCATCCCGTGGGCGGCGGGCTGGGACAGGCCCGCCCTACCAACAACCTCGGGATACACGAAGCGGTCTAAATCGATTTCTCCGCACCCGGCACGCTTCCTCGGCCCTCTGGGCGGCGCTTTGGAAATTCCGACTTTGAGATTTGACGCGCCGCTGGATTGGCTCCTGAATCGAAAACAACTCATTCTCGCCTTCCATGAACACGATCATCTCCCGTCGAAACGCCTTGAAAACCGTCGCCACCGCATCCGCCGCATTCTCCCTGGCCGAACGGCTTGGCGCGGCCGAGAAAGCCACGAAGGGCCGGATCCGGCATTCCGTGTGCAAATGGTGCTACCCCAAGGTTAGCCTCGAAGACTTGTGCCGCGAGGGCAAAGCCATGGGCCTGCAATCCGTCGAATTGCTGGAGGTCCAGGATTTTCCCGTGGTGAAAAAGCATGGACTCGATTGCGCCATGGTCAGCGGCGTTCCGGGAGGCATCACGGAAGGGCTCAATCGAATCGAGCATCATGACAAGATCGTGGCCTTCTACGAAAAAGTGGCCCCGCAGGTCGCCGCCGCCGGTTTCAAAAACATCATCTGCTTTTCAGGAAACCGCAAAGGCATGTCCGACGCGCAAGGACTTGAGAATTGCGCGCTTGGCTTGAAACGGATCATGCCGGTGGTCGAAAAACATGGCGTCGTCGCCGTCATGGAACTGCTCAACAGCCGGGTGAATCACCCGGACTACATGTGCGACAAAAGCGCGTGGGGCGTGGAACTTTGCCGGCGAGTCGGATCCCAGCACTTCAAGCTCCTTTACGACATTTACCACATGCAAATCATGGAGGGTGATATCATCGCCACCATCCGGAAGCATCACGCCTTTTTTGGTCATTACCACACGGGAGGGGTTCCCGGACGCCACGAAATCGACGAATCCCAGGAGCTCTATTACCCCGCCATCATGAAAGCCATCGCGGACACCGGATTCAAAGGTTTCGTCGCCCAAGAATTCATCCCCGCACGGACGGACGCGCTGGCCTCGCTTCGGCAAGGTGTGCAAATCTGCGACGTCTAGGCCGTCGCTCGCGCGATGCTCACGAATCGTGAGGCGATCGCGTTGAGTTCGTGAAGACCACCGTCAACCGGTCTCGCAGCAGGGGAACGATTTCCGCCTCGAACCAAGGATGGTTTTTGAACCAGCGGAGATTTCTCGGGCTCGGATGCGGCAAAGGCAAAAAACGAGGCAGATAATCACGCGCTGCTTTCACCGTTTCCGCCAGCGAATCCCGTCCGCGATCGCCCAGATAATAAGCCTGCGCGCAAGCCCCTACCAGCAGGGTCAGCTGCACACCCTCCAGCTCAGAATGCAATCGCGGATGCCAGAGGGGCGCGCATTCCGGACGCGGCGGCAAGTCTCCTCCCCTGCCCTTGCCCGGATAACAAAAACCTGTCGGAACCAAGGCGATCCTGCCTTCGTCGTAGAACGCCTCCCGGGTCACGTTCATCCACGACCTCAACCGATCGCCGGAAGGGTCATTCCATGGAATGCCTGTGAGCTGCACTTTCATGCCCGGCGCCTGGCCGATGATCAGAACTCGGGCCGAGCGGGAGGCTCTGAGAATCGGCCTTGGTGGAAAGGGCAAGTGCGCCTCGCACACGCGACAGGAACGAATCTCAGCCAACAAACGATCCAACGAGCTCTCTCGTGCCATGGCTCAACCTATCTGGAAGCTTCCCTGGCGAGAAGCCATTCGAGATAAGGTAGGTCCGCCTGCGTCGTGGCCTTGGGATTAGGGGTCCGGCTTTCCACCAACCCGACCGGCTGCCCGATCCATTCGCACGCCGCGGTATCGTCGGTCACCAGACGGCCCTCGCTCCTCACCCGGGCCAGAGCCTCGCGAAGAATGCTCACCCTGAAGGCTTGGGGAGTCTGCACCGACCACAACCGGGATCGATCCACCGTTCTGGCGATGAGGAGGGAATCGGGCGCGGTGGACTCCTTCAATGTGTCCGTGACTCTCTGGGCCGCGACCGCCGCCCCGATCTGCCGGGCTTTCGCCAGGGTTTCCTCAATCAATTCCGGACTCACGCAGGGCCGGGCCCCGTCATGAATGCCGACAACCTCGATTCCGGGATCCAGGGCCTGCAAGCCGTTCCAGACGGAGTCTTGCCGCTCCTTGCCTCCGCATACCAAAACGTACGGCCGGGATAAGCCATGGACAGCCGCCAGTTCGTGGAATACGGATTCCATCCCCTGGCGGACCACCAGGACGAGCTGTTGCACCGAATCCAAAGCCGCAAACCGTTTCCAGGTGTGCACCACCAGCGGAGCTCCTCGCAAAGTCAAAAAGAGCTTGTCCACGTCCGGACCCATGCGCGTACCGCGCCCCGCGGCGACGATCACGGCGGCGTTCATGGCTACTTGAGATCTCCAAGGAATTCGATCAGATCCGCCGCCTGCTGCGCCGTCATGCCTTGCAACAATCCCTCGGGCATCAATGAAAGGGCTTGAGCCTCGATCTTGACGACATCCGCGCGGGCAATCGACTTGATCTCACCACTCTGTAATCGCAGTTGCACACCGGCCTCGCCTCGGGAAACGAGCAATCCGGAAAGAACATCGTCCTTCTTGGATTCCACCACGAAACCGGCAAACGCCGGATCGATCAGACGCGAGGGGTAGCGCAAATGCTCCAGTAATTGGGCATGCGTGTATTTTCCGCCAATGTGGGTCAATTCCGGCCCGAATGCCTTCCCTTCTCCCGCGACCTGGTGACAGACTGAACATTGGGCGCCGCCTTCCTGAAAGAACCATTTTCGCCCGCGGGACGCGTCTCCTCGCAAACCCAGGACGGCTTCGTCCGGAAAATCCACCCCCAAGGACTTCACCCGCTGTTCCGCAGGCAGGAATCGCTCGAACAAGTCACGCACGAGGTGATGTTCGGATGACAATCCCTTCTCGATCGCTCGTCTTTTTACCTCCTGCTCAAACTCACCCAGCGAGTCGGCCAGCATCAGGGCGGATCCGGGAGCCGACGCCAGCCGGACCAAACTGGCTTCCGCATCACTGCCTCCCTTCCTCGCGGTCCCAAGATCCCGCCGATGGCTCTCCGCGTCCGGGCGTTCAGACGGCCGTTCCCCCAGCGAAGCGATCCATTCTCGAATGAGCGCCACGCCCTCTGGGTCAAGACGGCTCGACCCCAAATAAGGCATGTGGCCTTTGCCGATCTTGGCCATGCGGTAGTAAAGCACCGAACGATAGGGATCACCCGGCGCCACGATTCGAGCATCGGCCAGCTCGAAATCTCCCTGGGCTGGTTTGGCATCGACGACGCCGCATTTGTCCAAGGGCAACTCCAAATTTAAAAACATCAGCACGGAACCTCCGGCATGCTCGCGATGGCAGTGGGAGCAGTTGGCGTGCAGGTATCGACGCGCTTTGGATTCCAATTCCGCGTTTTTCCCTGAAACCCTGCTGGGACTGGTCGCCGGAGAAACAAGGTCCGCGGAAAGCAATCCGTGAGCCGCGATTTCCTTTTGGCTTGGCGTTCCCGCCCAGGGAGCCGGACTAAATCCCAGCAGCGTGCCGGTCCACGGATTGTGGCAGCGCAAACATTCGGCCTGGGAATGAAACCGCCAGACGAGCTCGCTGGTTCCACCACGCACCGACGAGTCGCGAATGCGAAGCGTTTTTTCGGCTCCCCCGCGTCCGACCAGTTCCGCGTCGCTTTGCGCGTCATTCCACGCGTAGGTGTAGGCGTTCCAGCTTTCCCCCGTGAAATGAAGCAGCTGTGTTTCGATGCGGCGGCGGTTTGGAGTGCCGTCCGGTTCCAAGACCTCCATGGAGTAGGTCTTGGTCCACACCGAATCGCGCGGAATCACCCAGGCATTGTTGGTCCAGACCAACTGTGTCCGGCCCGGTAGGGCCACCACTCTGGAGCTTTCCGCTCCGTCACGCCATAACGGTGTGGCGGGTGTGAACGCGTGCACGCCGGGCGCCGGAACGAGGCGTCGCGTGTCGTCGAAGATTCCGGTTTCGCTCAGCCGCCGAGGGTAATGGGAAGGCTGCCCCGATTTCGGATTCTCGACCAAGCGATGCACCGTGCCGGCGGAGGAATCGAGATAATAGAGTTCCCTTTGATGGTCCTCGCCAAAGGCCACCACCTTGTTGGTGGTGTCCACCATTTCGATCAACGATTTCACCGCGCCTTGATCATGCCTGAGCGACCAGATCTTGCCGGTCTCCCAATCTCCATAAACATAGCTTCCCTTCAATCTCGGAAGCCATTCGCCGCGATACACGTAGCCGCCCGTAATCGAGGCCGCTTCGGAATGAGGATGAATCGCCGTTGGCGGTAACAGCGGGGTCGGCCCGAGCTTCCCACCCGGCTTGATCAACTGTTTGCCCTCCATCACGCTCCAGCCGTAGTTCCCGCCTTTCTGAACTCGGTAGACCATTTCCCAGAGTTCCCAGCCCACGTCACCCACCCACAAGTCGCCGGTGGTCCGGTCGAAACTCATCCGCCAAGGATTTCGAAAGCCGTAGGCCCAAATCTCCCCCCGAATTCCAGGACGACCCACGAAAGGATTGTCCTTGGGAATGGCATACGTCCGCCCTGCGTCACGGCGATCGACGTCGATCCGCAGAATCGAAGATAACAAATCGCCAAGGTCCTGGCCCGTGTTCAGGTCGTCCGGAGGATCCGGCCCGCGTCCGTCCCCTGTCGAAACATAAAGCATGCCGTCGTTGCCGAAGTGGAGTGACCCTCCGTTGTGTCCTCCGCCCAGGAAGGTCAGCAGGATTTCCTCGGACTCGGCCTCCAATCCTGCTTCCGGGCGCGCCGCCGCGCGAAATCGCGAAACTTTGCTGCCCGCCGGATCGCTGTCTTTCTGCACATAGCAGACATAGACCCAACGATTCGTGGCGAATCCAGGGTGAAAGGCCAGACCGTAGAAGTTGCTGACGTCCGGGTGAATGGCCTTGAAATCCGCCCAGAGCACGGGCTGTTGGCCCGGCTCGGTTGGATCCACCAGAAATAGTTTCCCCTTCAGCTCCGCGATCACAACATGGCGTCCGTTGGGGAACGGAACGAATTCGATGGGCTCCGCGAAGCGAAACTGAGGAAAGGCGCGTTCGCTCAGGTAGGGGGAGGGAGGTTCCGCCGAGCCGGTCACTCGGGAAGTGGTCCATGCGTCGCGTCGTTCCGCGGCATTCAGTTGGGGCATCCCGATCCCCAGGAGAATTCCGATCAGCGCTGCCGCTCTCGCGAGGAAGTGCCAGGCCGGCATGGAGGCGTGGAGTCTCGGTCTCATGGATCAAAGTCGAATGGTTTCAGGACGAGGCAGAAAGATTTTTGAGGTCGGCACGCACGGATTCGTAAGTCGTTTGGTAGGCCAGCACCCGGGCATCCGCCTCGATCTTCCAATGCTGGCAGGCCTGCAAGTAGATTTCGGGCCACCAATTCCGGTGCTGGGTCAGCCCCTGTTCCTTCCATTCGCGCCAGCCCATCAACACTCGGGACCAGCATCGATCACCATACTCCACGGCCGTGCGCGGGTCCGGAAACGCGGGCAAATACCAGTCCCTTCCGATGCGCGCGTGCAACACCTCGTCGGCCCAGTCGAAGTCTTGGAACAAAGCCGCCAGGGGATTGCCCGACGCCTGGCCCACCTCCCATTCGAAGCGCTTTCCGGTCTTGGGCATAAGTCCCTGCTCAATGAAGTACAGCACCGCGTGCCGCTCGATGGGCTTGAGTTGGGTGTTGAGCGCGAGCGACCACGTAAAGTTGACCATGACCCTGGGCCAATCGACGCCGGCGGCGGCAAAGCCAATTTCCCCCATCATGGCGTGGCGGGCTTCATCCCAGAGCTGCCGGGTCATATCGCGATAATAGGACCACGGCTTGTCCGTCGTCTCCGCCAGGATGCTCGCCATCATTTCCGGCACGTCGATTTCCCGGAGGCGCTTATAGAACATCATCAGGGTCTTCGGCGCCGGCGGAAACGATTCGTCGTACAAAAACAGTTCGGCGTTGACGCCCATGTTGTAGGGGTCGGGAAAACGGTGGTCTCTCTTGGGCGTCCCATCATACACGGCAGGAGACCGCGAGTGCCAACGTGCGGGCATATTCGCCTGCGGTTGAGTGCCATCCAAGCCGCCTGCTGCGCAAAGCGCGCCGGCCAGAATCGCTTTCCACGCCTCGAAGTCGGGATGCGCCGCTTCCTGCTGGCACGCTTCCCATGCCGCATTTCCGTACTCGGCCATCTCCTCCACATCGGCCAGCGCCAGACGGCAAACACGCACGGACGGATGATCCGCCAGCGCGTGCGTTTCACGGCGATAACGTTCGAGGCCCTCGTGCAGGGCGGGCAACGCCGAACGATAGATCCCGAACAGGAGGCCGGGCGTGTCCGGAGAGGCGAGGATCTCGTCAAAAAAGATTTCCAGCGCGGGATGGGGAATCGTGTCCAATCCGAGAGGGGGTTCCCTCATCTCCCCCACCCTTTGGCGCAGTTGAGTGACCTGCTCCGCGCAGTAATGCGCATGGAGGCTGAACGCCATTTTGAGTTCGTAGACCGGCTCGGAGGTCAACCGCCAGATGAAAATCTGGTGCAGCCGCCGGAAGGCATAGTGAAAGCGTTTCAATCGACGGACGCATTCCTCCACGGAAAGTGCGGCACGAAATCCTTCCTCCAGTCGTGCGATTCCCGCCAGAGGAGGCAGTTTACGAATCGTTTCGGGACTCAACATGCTCATGGTTCGTTCAAGCTGCGTCGGAGGGGCCACCGCCCCGGAAAACCGCGGACCCTGGCACTCCACCTACTTGCCGGTGGCAATGCGGTCGTTCAGGAGGGATAACGTTCCCATGAGCCTTCCGAGCGTGACGGGCTTGTAGAGCACGATCGCATTGATCTTTTTGAAGAAGGCTTCGAAGTTGGGGTGGCCCTCATAGGCCGTGACGAAGACGAACCGTTTGCACAGGTGAGGTTTCACACGTTCCACCGCCAGATAAAACATGTCCCCCGCCATGTGCGGCATCATCAAATCGCAGATGACCGCGTCGATGTCCTCCTTCATGATCAACCGCAGCGCCTCAACCCCGTTGGGAGCCGTCATGGGAATGTAGCCTTGGCACGCCAGCAACTCCTTGTACATCAGGCAGAGCTCCACGTCGTCATCGACGACCAAAACCCGGTGGATGTACTGCGCTTTGGTGTGGTTCATGGATGCCGCCAAATTGCGCTCATGCAAATGGAGCGAACCAAAGTTGTCCCATCGAAGCAACTCTTTTGCGAAGAACAGCTTGATGACGATTTCGATTTGACTCCCACGGCCTTTCCTTTTCTTCTTGGCCCCCCTAAAGAGCCACGTTTATGAGCGACCCAGCCCAAGTCTTGCGCGATTTCAAACCCTCGAAGGAGTTCTTCATCGGCATCGATTCCGACGGCTGTATTTTCGACAGCATGGAAATCAAGCACAAGGAGTGCTTCGCCCCGATGTTCATCAAACACTTCGAACTGCAGGCCGTGAGCAAATACGCCCGCGAAGTGTGGGAGTTTGTCAACCTTTACTCCAAGACGCGAGGCGCCAACCGATTCCCCGCCCTGTCACGCTCCCTCGCCCTGCTGCGCCATCGCCCGCAAGTCACCGCCCGCAACGTGCGCGTCGCCGAATCCGCGGCCCTTGACGCCTGGATCGCCCGCGAAACCAAACTCGGCAACGCCACCCTCGCGGCCGAAGTGAAATCCGGAAATCAGGACCTCGTCCAGACCAAGGCCTGGTCCGACGCGGTCAATGCCGCGGTCGAAGACATCGTTCATGGCGTGCCCCCCTTCCCGCTCGTTCGCGAAGCCCTGGCCAAACTGAACGAACGGGCGGACGCCATGTGCATTTCACAAACGCCCACCGACGCGTTAATGCGCGAGTGGTCCGAGCACGGCCTCGACGGGTTCATCCAAATGATTGCCGGACAGGAAATGGGCACGAAAACGGAGCATCTCCGTTTTGCGGCCAAGGAGAAATACGCTCCTGAAAAGATCCTGATGATCGGCGACGCGCCTGGAGATCAAAAGGCGGCCAAGTCCAACGGCGCGCTCTTTTTCCCGATCAACCCGGGCGCGGAAGAAGCCAGTTGGAACCGCCTCTTCCACGAGGCCCTGGACCGCTTTTTCTCTGGCGCCTACGCCGGAGATTACGAGAAGAAGCTGATCGAGGAATTTGAAGCCTGCCTGCCGGAACACCCCCGCTGGTAACACAGGCCGTGAAAACGGTCAGGTCTCGAATGACTTGCCGCATCCGCAGCTTTGCTTGGCGTTGGGATTGCTGATCTTGAAGCCGCCGACTGTCAAAGCGTCGGAGAAATCGACCACTGAACCTTTCACGTACGGGGCGCTGAAGGGATCCACCAACACCTTGACCCCGCCCGTTTCGCCCACGTGATCGTCAGGGCGCTGTTCATCGAACACCATGCCGTATTTCATGCCCGAGCATCCGCCCTGTTCCACAAAAACCCGCAGCGACTTGCCGGCGCTGGTTGGATCGCGCTCGACCATGGAACGAATCTCCGCGACCGCAGTGTCGCTGAGCAAGACGACGGATGGAGTGCAGGCAGCAGGCTGGGAGGGCATCGTTTCCATACCCTCCTAGCCTAGGCCCGGGGCCGGGGGGCTGTCAACCGGAGCGCAAGGGTCATCAGCCATTGCGACGGATTCAATCCTGGTCGTCGAACCCAAGGGCGGTTTGGGGCGAGGCGACCCGGCCCGGGATGCTTTCCTGCGCGGAGGGATGCGCATTGATCCCCCGGCGGACTTCGCGCAGATTGGACTCATGTCGATCTCAAGCGCACCCTGTGAATCGAGCGGGATTGCGACTCGAGTTTCCTGGGGCTTCAGCGGAGTCCTCCTGGTGATCTACCTGCTGACCTTCCATGCCTGGCTGATGATGCCGACAGCCTGGGTGGCACCGAGCGGGTGGATCATCGCCGTCCTCTTAACCGCTCTCCTTGTTGCTGCGGCGAAAAGGCGCTCCTTCGTCAACACGTTCGACCAGGTGTGCCATGGGGTGGTCATTCTGGACTTGTGGCTCGAAGCCGTCTGGGTGCGGTGGCATGAGGGCTACAGCTTTTACGGATGCGCGGCAGCGTTTGCCCTGGTCCTGGGCTGCTATCGGCTTTGGATGATTCGCGAAGCATCCTTGCCGCTCCCCAATCAGGCTGCGTGAAAGGCTCCCCTGCTCCATCAACCGGAGATGCGAAGGCCGCATCGAGGCTCAGAATTCATCTGACTCCTGCCGCGGAGCGAAAAGTCCGGCAGCGTCATCCATGGGTGTTCGCGGATTCGATCGCTGGTCTGAGCCGTCCAGGCAAGACCGGCGAGATGGCGGTGGTTTACGATACGCGCGACCGATTTCTAGGCCTGGGGTGGTATGACGCCACCTCACCCCTCCGCGTCCGCATGTTGCATGTCGGGTCGCCCGTCACGATCGACCTCGCCTGGTGGCGGCAGCGGCTGGAGACGGCTCTGTCGATTCGAGAAAAGCGATTCGATCCATCCACCACAGGCTGGCGCTGGATTCATGGTGAAAATGACGGCTGGCCCGGCTGGGTGCTCGACCGATACGGACCCGTGCTGGTGCTCAAACTCTACACGGCGGCCTGGCTGCCCTGGCTCGACCCTTTGGTGCCTTTACTTCAGGAAAGACTCGCCCCCGCCGCCATCGTTCTGAGACTCAGCCGCAACATGGCGATCGAGGCTGAGAAGCAAGGCCGACGGGATGGCACCGTGATCGCAGGGTCCTTGCCGGGAGATTCCAGCCCGGTACTATTCGAGGAACATGGGCTCCTTTTCGAAGCCGATGTGCTGCGTGGTCAAAAAACCGGCTTTTTTCTGGATCAACGCGAGAATCGTGTCCGGGTTGAATCTCTGGCCCGGGGCAGGATCGTGCTCAACACCTTCGCCTACACCGGAGGGTTTTCCCTTTATGCCGCGCGCGGCGGGGCCCTGATCGTCGAGAGTTTGGATTCCAACCCCCGCGCGTTGGACAGCGCACGTCGGAACTTCGAACGAAATCGCGGCCTCCGCTTGCCCCGTGACGCCGGGCATGAATTGATTCGCGCCGACGCATTTGAATGGCTGGCTGCGCCCGGCGCCTCCCGTTACGACCTCATCGTGCTCGACCCCCCGGCTCTCGCCCAACGAGCGGAGGATCGCCCGTCCGCGTTGCAAGGCTATGAACATCTGGCCCGAAACGCCTGGAAAAGGCTGAGGCCCGGCGGAATTCTGGCCGCCGCTTCCTGCTCTGCCCAGGTCGGCGCGAAGGACTTCTTCCAAGTCGTCCAGGAAGCGACACGGGAAGGCCCGCGCCTTGCTCGGGTGCTTGAAACCACCGGCCAGCCCGCGGATCACCCCGCGTGTTTTCCGGAGGCCGCCTATCTCAAGTGCATTTACCTGCTCAAAGCAGGAACGCGACGCTGAACGGCGGCCCCAAGCTCAGGCGATCTCCATCCGGGTGGCGCGCTTCAACCCCAACCGGAGCGGCAGGAGGCCCAGCAAGAAGGAGAGCAAGGCAAAACCGCCCCAGCCGATCGCGGCGTAATGAGGCTCGCGAATGACCCAGCGCGACCACGGAGATCCCATGGCCAGCAACGCCACCGACCCCACGATGTAGAGAAAACTCAGCACCAAACACAACGTTCCTCCGAATCCACTGACGATTTTGCTCGGATTGTCCTCCCGAAAATTAGGATACAACGTCCCGAAGCCCAGCGCCATCGCGTTCAATGTGAGCGTCATCACGATAATGGAAATCGAAAAATAAAGTGTTCGATCCAGGCCCAGTCTGAGCATGTGGCAGGACAGAACGATGAGCGAAAGGGTGAGGGCCAGCGAAGCGGACACCGTCAGCCAATATTTCGCCCGCAAGACTCGCAACATGCCCAGGGGAGCCATGCCCACGATCCAAATGCGTTTTCCTTCCAGCGAGAATTGAGGAAAAACAAACCGGGTGGTCAGGGTGGCCAGGTTCAGCGAGCAGGCGCCCAGGTTCAGAAAAGACACCACCTGCAACCAGAACGGATGCGTCAAATGCTGGGTGAAATGACGGAGATTGAGGATATACACCCCCAACAATCCAAACAGCATCACCGTTTGCCCCCATTGCGCGGTGTCCCGCCAAAACACCCGCGCGTCTTTGACCAGCACCGCGCGGACGTCCACGGGCACAAATCGCAACCCGCGAAAGAAACGCTCGATCGGTCCGATCGGAAAGCGAAATGCCGAACGACGGGCCTGCCGGGCCTTAAACCAATCCCAGCGCGCGAAGACGCTGCCGCGGCTCTGCGTGGCGGAGGACGCGTCGTAAAAGAAACCGCCCATCGCGGTGTAGGCGAGGAACCCGAAGAACAGCGCGTGGCTGCATAAAACCAGCGCAAAAAAGCCCGACGCCCTCAACGCTCCTTCCGCCCAATGCAACACGCCGGCGGACAGCCAGTAGCTTGGCAGCAGGGGAAACTCGGCGAAACGTGTTCGTTCCAGCAGGCGGTCCATCACCGCGATGACGCGCGTCTCGAGCATTTCGTCGGTCACGCTCTCGGGTTTGATCCAGAATCCGCCCGCCCAAAGCAGCGCCACGACTCCCAGCACCGCCGCGATCTGGAATAATTTGCGATCCATCCAGCGCGCGATGCCCACCGCGAGCCAGGACCCCAGCACCGCGGGGAGAACGATGAACAACGCGATCAAGGCCAGGGTCACGGTGTAAAAATGCCACGGCGCCGAGCGTGTCAAACCGTAGGCCGCCAGCAGTGGGGCGATGAGGAAGAGAAAGGCCCAGGACGCCACCACCGTCGATTCCACCAGTTTCCACCGGTAAATGGTTTCGGGACGGACCGGCATGGAGAGGAGAAAAGCCGTCTCCCGGTTTCGGAAGAAACTGGTGTAACTGACGACCAAATTGCTGAGCAGCAGCAATCCGAACAGAAACGCGAACAACACGAACAGCAGACGGTCGATCAACAACGCTCCCAGTCCGGGAAAGGTGGAGGCGAACTGCAGCCCTTTCTTGAACAGGGCGAACGAGACCACCAGGTAACCGAGGACGAAGAACCCGATGAAACTGGTCAGCAGTTTGGACTGTTGCCGCGCCCCCTTCATCCGGCGCCACATTTGCAACAGATTGACCCGTATCAACAACCCCAACGACCCGCCGTCGTGAAACATGGGCACCGCTTCACGACTCACATGCCGCCTCCTTTCGCTCTTCCGCCGTGAGGGTGAGGAAGGTTCGTTCGAGGGCCACGTCCTGACCGCCTTGGCGTCTCAATTCCTCCCGCGTCCCCACGGCGATGAGCCGGCCTTGATGGATGATGCCAATGCGATCCGCCATTTCCTCCGCCACGCTCAGTTGATGCGTGGACAGGAAAATCGTCATGCCAGCCTTGGATCGCTCTTTGAAAACATCCTTCACCACTCGCGCGTGCTGGGGGTCGAGTCCCACCATGGGTTCGTCGATCACCAGCACTTCGGGATCGTGCAGGAGGGCGCTGACGATGGCCACGCGCTGGCGGGTGCCGTGGGAAAGACCCTCGATGGGTTTGCCCAGGAACGGATCCAGATGGAATCGCGCTGCGAGTTCCTTCGCTTGAGCCACGAGGGTTTCTTCCTCCATCTTGAAGAGCTGTCCCGTGAAACGGAGAAACTCCCAGGGAGTGAGCTTATCGTAGAGAAACGGAAAATCCGGGACATAGGCCAGGCGCCGGCGTGCCTCCAGGGGCTGGGTTTGCACATCGAATCCCGCGACGGAGACCGATCCCGCCGAGGGCTTCAACAATCCGGCGATCATGCGGATGGTGGTGGTTTTGCCCGCCGCGTTGGGCCCCAGGACCACGAAGAATTCCCCGCGTGAAACGGAAAGATCGATGCCGGCCACGGCCGCCAAATCGCCGAAGTTTTTCCGCAATTGCCGCAGCTCGATCATGCTCCCGGAAGGGCTTCGATCGCCTCGTTGATCAGGGACCATTCACCCGGGAGAGACACTTTGAGAATCTCGCCGACGCGGCTGATCCAAACCGCCGCTTTCAAGGTTGGAGTCAGCGAGGCTTCAAGCCGATAGACCCTGACCTTCGAACTCCCCATCCGCATCCAATCCTGCCCCGCTTTCCAGCGCATGCGTTCCCAAAGCGGCTTGTCCCCGTGCCCTCCGGCCAAGCTGCCCTCGGCCAAAGCCTTGAGGGACTCGAGTGGCCGGTTTGCCGCCTGGGTTTTGTTCGCGGAGCCCAGATGGGCGGCGGCCAGCCAAAGCTCGGGGTTGCCGGCCGCATCGAGGGACATCGATTGTTCCCAAACGGTTTTGTCGTAGGATTCATGCCGCAACTCGACGGTGTTGCTGATGGCGTGCCCTTTGAATTGCCAAGTGGCGGGGCGAGTCCCAAAACGAACGGTGAATTCCTGCCACTGGTGATTGGTGGACAGAGTGACGCTCCAGGAAAAGCGCAACCGGCTCGCCGGCCCGGTATTGAAATGACCTTCGGCATCGATTCGGTAGTTCTTCCGTTGCGACACCATGCCGTCGGGAGCTGCAACCTGCCTGTGCAACGGGCCTCCCGACATCTGCTCTCCCACGACGGGCACCCAACGCACAGATCCCAGCCGTTCCCCGTGAACCTGGATCGCCAGGGAGGAATCATCCGGCGCCTCCAAGATCGACTGCCAAACCATCGCCACAGGAACCTCACCGGCAAACTCCTTCCCCGTTCCAAACTCAGAGCGCACCAACAGAACGTTCATGACCGACCAGAACGCGGTAATGATGAGAAACAGGGCTTGGCGCATGTCAACGGCCGGTCAAGGCTGGGGCACTAGAATCAACTGCCCTGCTTTCAATCGCCGAGGGTCCACGTTGGGATTGGCCAGGATCAAAGCCCGGGCGGTGGTTCCCCTCTGTCGGGCGATCGATCCAAACGTGTCCCCCGACTTGATCTTATACGAAACGTAACGACCCCGATCTCCCGTGGCTGGTTTCGTCGCCAGATTGGTGGCCGTACCCATCGTCGGTGGAGGCGTTTTCACCAACCGGGGAGGCGGTGAAACTGCCGCTTCCGAAGGTTCCCGCTGGCCGGGACCGGCCGCGATTTTCGCCGGGGGGGCGCTCGTCACGATGGTGGAAGATGCCACGGGCAACGGACTTAACCCCTGATCCAGGGTGCGGTTGGAGGCGCCGGAGGGGAATGTGACGGGAACCGCATTCGTCGCCTGGGCAACCCGTTGCCAGTGGTGCAACTGTTGGTTCAACGCCGCGACGGTTTTCAGCAACCGCGCGTTTTCATCCGTCAACCTCAACAGTTCGTCCTGGGTCTGTTTGGCCAAAACGCCGGCGGACAACGTCTGGGCCAGGCGTTGGCGGCAGCGCAGCACATGTTCCCGGATGACGTCCGCGTGCGGATCATCTTTGCGGTATTCCAGAAGCTTGTTGAAATGATAGATCGCGGCGTCCGGCTTGTCCAAGCTCTGCGAGAAGAGAAATCCCAGTTTCTTGTGGGCGGAAGCGTTGCGTGGATTGTTTTCGATGGCCCGGTGATAAGCCTCCGCGGCGCCCAGGAAATCCTTGCTCGCCTCCCGTCCTTCGCCCTCCAAAAAATACGGGTCACGCTCGTCGGATTGCCCTGTGCCTGACATGGGAAAACAGGCGGCGCCCAGCCCTGAGGCGGTAAGCAGCAGCATCCAGAATTTCCACTTGCGCAACCATTCCATGGGGCGAGCCTAGTCCAAGGAAAGAAAGGCCACAACCGCATTGATTGCACGGATGTTTGTGCCATACTTCCCGGGTCATCGAAGAGGCGCATCACTCGCCTCGATCAGAAATCCGTTCCCCGTCTCGGCAAGGCGGATCAGGAACGAAAAGCAAAACGGGATACTTCAGCCATGAGTGTGCCACTTCATGCCGAGCGATCTGCCCTGACCGAGGCGCAGAAGGCGGCGTTCCTGGTTTTGCTGGCCGATGAGGATCCTCACGTGGCGTCAGCCATCCGTGATCGCTTCTTGCAAACGAGCCTCGCCGACTCGGCCTGGCTGACGCCGCACATGAGAAGTTCGGATCCGGTGTTACGGCGTCGATCCAGCGAAATCATCGGAGAATTATCCAAACGAGCCGCCGACCGCCGATTCCTGGCTTTTTGCCAGCATCAAGCGGAAGGCGTGCCACTGGAGGAGGCCGGTTCCATCGGCACTTCGCGAGGCCGCTTCGCCGATGCGGACCGTTTGGAAGAGGGACTCTGGCTCTTGGCCGCCACGCGGTACCCCTTCATCAACGCCGAAGGTTACACCGCGCTGCTGGATGACTACGCACGCGAAGCAAGAGCTCTGCTGCCGTCCGATCACGAAGGATTCAAGCCGCTCGCCATCCTGAACGAGATCCTTTTCAAAAAGCACGGATACCGGGGGAATGAGAAGAATTATTACGACGCCGAAAACAGCTTTCTCAACCGAGTTCTCGATCGCAAGACCGGCAATCCGATCAGCCTTTGCGTGCTTTACTTCTTGGTGGCCCGGCGCATCGGCATTCCCATCATCGGGATCGGCATGCCGGGCCACTTCGTCTGCCGGTATCAAACCGCGTCCGAGGAGATCTACGTGGATTGCTTCAACCAGGGCAAGTTGCTGACCAAAGCCGATTGTGTGCGTTTTCTAAACCAAACCTCCGTTGGATTTCAGGAGGGCTTCCTGGCGGCTTCTTCTCCCCGCCAGATCCTGCTCCGCATCTGCACCAATCTGCACCAGATCTACGCGCAGGAAGGCCAATCTGCGGAGAACGCCTCGATGCAGCGATACATTCTGGCCTTGGCCAAATAGACACCCGTCGTGGAGTCGGTCCTTGAACAGGGAAGCGTATTCATCGATTTGTGACCGCATGACCGAGATTCGAACGCGGCCTCGTCAGGAGCGGGGCGTCAAGGGGCCAAAGACGTTCTGTCGTCACTGCCAGGAGGTTCATGAGATGAACCTCGGTCCGGTGACCATTCGGTCGGTGTTGTTGGCGCTCAGGAAGAAAGGATTGTTGACAGAGGAGGAACTTCGGCAGAGGGACACGGAGTGGCGACGGTATAGATCGAAGCATCCATTGGACGGCAGTGGCAGAAAGCGCGGCAGAACCAAAGGATGGAGCCCAGGCTGAGGAGCGCGATGACGCTGCTGTTTCAGTCGAACATCGTTGGCGCGCTCCTCGTCATGGCTCATCCTGATCGTTGGGCATCACTTCACAAATCGCATGAAAACCACATCTATTGCTATTCTTGTTCTTAGCGCGTTGGTCGTGCTCGTTGCCGACAAGGCAGAGCCATCCAACGCTCCACCTGCCATCATCACGGGCGTTTCTGCCGCCAAAGACCAGCGGACGTTAGTCATTCGTTACGAGCTATCAGGTCACTCGCATGAACAGCGAGTTGCGTTCACCAATGACATTACTGATTTTCGCTACTGTCGCTGGGTCGGTGAGCAGGGCGTCGCAGTCGTCGCCAGCACGCGCAACGAGGAGTTTTTTTATGCGACACTTTACCTGACTGGCCGTGACGTTGGTGTTTCGCCCGCGAGGATTCCAGCACCCACCAGCAAGAGCCGCCTGTTGGGTATCGCCAACACCGCCGGGGACTCGATTGTTATCACCGCGGTTCAGCACCAGCGCGACGTGCCTGACCGATTGACCGGCTGGATGTTCATCGACAATTGCCCGCCGATTGGTGCGAAGATGGGCTTGGTCGTTCCTTTTGACATTCCCACGGAGCACTCGGACAAGAAAAAGTGACATGACCACGTGGGCTAACCAGAGCGCTGGAAACCAGAACAAAAGACAAGACGTTTCGCTTCGCGAAAGCGCGAACGGCGTCTCCGTCCGCCTTCGCTCAAAAGCAGCTACGGCGGGATAAGTGCACTCCACCGCCCCGAGGTCGTCGCTAGTCGTTGGCCGTTACCGAACGCCTTGTGCCACAGCCCTGTCTACGGATTGCGCAGGCTGCCCAGCCTGCGGGGCGACGCAGGGACCAGGCGCGTGGAGAGCATGGAAGGGCCTCGTTTTTCAGCCGCCGGGCCGACGGGCCGTTTGCGATACGGCGGGCGGGGCAACCTGCGCCACCCTAAACACAACTTCGGGGTGCACGGAGGCGAAAAGGCGAAAGACGCTCCTAAACTGCGGGTTGAACCCTGAAGACGAGGCCGGTAGGATGGTGAACCGTTTGAACCTTAAAGCGGCAGTTGAACATTCCGAAGTCCACTGGAGCCGGCGACACGGAGGCATTGCCCCTCGTTTCCCGGCGAGTGAGGCTTCGCAACGACTCGATGACTGGCATTCTTAAGAGACGGTTCCGGGTTGGGGCGGGACTCTTCTTCCTTTGCTTCATCGTTTCGCGGTCGATGGCGGGCGACGTCGAACGTGGCCGTAATCTTTATCGAAAATGGTGCGCTGAGTGCCACGGGGATCGCGGCCAGGGTGTTCCGGGAAAACATCGCGAGCCGCTCCATGGTTCATTATCTCTGGAAAAGCTCGCTCAGCTCATCGACAAAACCATGCCGGAGGACGCCCCCGAAAAGTGCGTGGGCCAGGACGCCAAGGATGTCGCCCAGTTCATCCACGAGAGCTTCTACTCTCGCAGCGCCAGGATTCGAAACGAACGTCCACGAGTTGAATTGCTCAGGCTCTCCAATCGCCAATTCGCCCACTCAGTCGCTGATCTCTTCGTGCACTTCACCGGTCCCGGAGCCGTTGCCCGCGGACAGGAAGGACTCAAAGCCACGTATTATAATGCGCGAGGTCCGAACCGCGACAAGAAGGTCGAGGAGCGAGTGGATGCCACGGTGGATTTTCAGTATGGGACGTCTTCCCCCGACCCGGCGCGGATCGGCGCCGAGGAGTTTTCCGTTCAATGGCAGGGGGGGCTGGTCGCGCCCGAAACCGGACTTTATGAATTCGAGGTCAGATCCCCGAATGGCTTGCGCCTTTGGGTGAATGACGAACAGGACCCCTTGATCGACGGCTGGGTGGCGTCCGGGAACTCCTCGGAGCACCGGGCCAGCCTCCGGCTGTTGGGGGGAAGAACTTATCCGCTTCGTTTGAGTTTCTTTAAGTTCAAGGACAAGACCGCTTCGATCGTGCTGAGATGGAAGCCGCCGCGCGGCATCTGGGAGACCCTCCCGGCTCGCTGCCTCACCCCGGCGCAGCCCACGCCTACTTTTGTTCTGAGCACTCCATTCCCCGCTGACGACGCCAGCGTGGGATACGAGCGAGGGTCCACCATCTCCAAGGCTTGGGACGAAGCCGTCACCGGCTCGGCCATCGAAGCCGCCCATTACTCGCTGAAGCACCTCGACCGCCTCACCCAATCGAAAGAAGGTGACACCAACCGCGTCAATAAAATCCGGGCTTTCGCCAGGTCCTTTTCCGAAAGGGCCCTGCGGCGTCCGCTGAGTCCCGAGCAGCGCGTTCTGCTCGTGGATCGATTTTTCGAACCCGGCCTTTCCGCCGAGGAGTCTTTGAAGCGCGTCGTCATGCTGGCGATCAAGTCCCCCCGTTTTCTCTATCCGGGCCTCCAGGCTCCCTCGCACGACAGCTTTGCCGCGGCGGAGAAACTGGCGCTGGCCTTGTGGGATTCGGTGCCGGACAATTCACTCTCGGAAGCTGCGCGCGCGAATCGCCTGGAAGATCCGGCGGCGGTCCAAGCGCAAGCGAGCCGCATGATGCGCGATCCGCGCGCCCGATCCAAGATGCGCCACTTTCTTTGGCACTGGCTGCATCTTGATCACGTCGAGGAGCCCGCCAAGGATCCCGCGACCTTTCCCGACTTCACTCCGGAATTGAGCAACGACCTTCGGGTTTCGCTCGACCTCTTCCTGGACCACGTTGTCTGGAGCGACTCCTCCGATTTCAGGCGGCTGCTGCTCTCCGAGGACACTTTTCTCAATCCTCGCTTGGCGAAGTTTTTCAATGTGGAACTGGAAGCCATCCCTCACTTTCGGCCGACCCGATTTGAAGCCGGACGACGCGCCGGAGTTCTGACTCATCCTTACGTGCTCGCGGCCTTTGCCTATGCCAAGACGACCTCGCCGATTCATCGCGGGGTTTTCCTTTCCCGAAGCGTCGTGGGACGGCCCCTGCGCCCGCCTCCGGAAGCGGTTTCGTTCGAAGAAGCCGACTTCGAGCCCGGATTGAGCATGCGTGAAAAGATCACGCGACTGACGCGGCCCGAGAATTGCCAGGGCTGTCACTCCATCATCAATCCGCTTGGATTCAGCCTGGAACATTTCGACGCGGTGGGTCGTTACCGGGAGTCCGAGTCGGGACGTCCGATTGACGCCAGTGGGGACTACGAAACGGAGGAAGGTCGCGGCGTGCGTTTCCAAAGCGCCCGGGATGTTGCCGTATTCGCCGCGGAATCGCCCCAGGCCCAGGAAGCCTTCATCGAGGCGCTGTTTCACCACCTCGTGCAGCAGCCCGTGCGCGCATTTGGGGACGACCTGCTTCCGAGCTTGCGGGAAGGCTTCGCCTCCGCTAGGTTCAACGTTCAAGAATTGGCCATCCAGATCGCGCTGCGCACCTCTGCTTCGCCTTCGACGCCACTGAAAACAAAAGCGAAATCGAAATGAACGCGATGCGAAGACGGGAATTCGTCCGGCAACTGGGAGTTTCCTCCGCCAGCCTGCCCTTTTTGGCGGGACTGCCGAGCCTGGGTTTCGGCAGCCCTGTGCGGCCGCGCCAGCGCCTGGTCGTGGTGTTCACCCCCAACGGAACGATTCCTCCCGCATTCTGGCCCGACGAAGAAGGGACGGGTTTCAAGCTGAAGGAAATTATGAAGCCGTTGGAAAGCTTCAAGAACCGCATGCTTGTGCTGCACGGTCTTTGCAACAAGGTGCGGGGCGACGGCGACAATCACATGCGGGGCATGAGTTGCCTGCTTACCGGCATCGAGCTTTTCCCGGGCAACATTCAGGGCGGCAGCCACACCCCGGCGGGATGGGCCAGCGGCATCAGCATCGATCAGGAAATTAAGAATTATTTCCAAAAGCAGGACGCCACGCGCACGCGGTTCGGCTCGCTTGAATTTGGCGTGGGGGTCACCGACCGGGCTGATCCCTGGACCCGGATGTCCTACGCCGGCCCCAACCAGCCCATTGCCCCCATCTCGGATCCCTATCAGATGTATCGCAAGCTCTATGGCCAGGCCCGGGACCGCGAAAGCCTGCGCAGCGTGTTGGACGATGTCCGGGAAGATCTTAAGAAAGCCCGCAAACACTTGGCCGCCGAGGACCGGAGACTGCTCGAGGAACACGAGGCGCTGGTGAAGCAGATGGAGCGGGAGATCAAAATGCAGCCCGCGACGAAGCCGGTGGCCGCCCGGCCCGTTTTTCAGGAGGGCATCGCCGACCAGAACGATAATGTGCCGCGGCTCAGCCGCATGCAGATTGATCTGCTCGTCAACAGCTTTGCGAATGACATGGCACGGGTCGCGACCCTCCAATACACCAAGTCCGTCGGCCAGGCGAAAATGAACTGGCTGGGCGTCAGCGAGGGACACCATACGCTCTCGCACGAGAAGGACGAAAACGACATGGCAAAGGAAGACCTCGTCAAAATCAACACTTGGTTTGCGGGAGAAATTCGTTATCTGCTTGAGAAACTCTCTTCCACTCCGGAACCCGATGACTCCGGGTCCATGCTCGATCACACCCTCGTGGTTTGGACCAACGAACTCGGCAAAGGCAACTCGCACACTTTGGACAACATCCCGTTCGTCCTTGTTGGGGGTGGCTTTGGATTCGCCATGGGCCGCTCGTTGAAACTGAACAAAGTTCCGCACAACCGGCTTCATCTGGCTCTGGCTCACGCCGTCGGCCACAAGATTCAAGTCTTCGGCAAGACCAGTCTCTGCGACGACGGACCGCTGGCTCTGTCCTGAGGACGAGCCGTGCAGATCAGTGGATGGAGAGCTCCGCCAGGGACTGATCGAGGATCTGGAGGGCCAGATCCATCTCGGGCCGTTGCAGCGTGAGAGCGGGAGTCAGCGTCAGAATGTTCCCCATCGTCACTTTGAAGTTGAGGCCCCGTCGCAAGGACGCATACATCACTCGCTCGGCTTCATCCGCCGCCTTACGTCCGTTCCGGGCCAGCACCAATCCCAACAGCAAACCCAGGCCTCGAACCTCGCTGATGATCGGGTGCTTGCCTCGGAGGGCCGCGAGTTGCTCCAAGGCGTAAGCCCCCTGTTTCGTGGAATTCTCCAGGAGTTTTTCCTCCTCGATCACATCCAGTGTCGCCAGGGCCGCCGCGCACGCCATCGGACTTTTCTCGTGGGTATAATGTCCCAGGGCTTGATGATGCATCGCTTGGTTGAGGTCTTCCCGCGCCAACAACGCCGCCAGTGGAAAAACGCCCCCTCCCAATCCTTTGCCGAGAACCACCATGTCGGGCACGATGCCGAAATGCTCGAAGGCAAACCAACGGCCCGTTCGCCCAAGACAAATCGGCACCTCATCCAAAATCAGGAGCGCGCCGTGCCGGTCGCACGCGGCGCGAATCCGGCGCCAATAATCCTTCGGCGGGATGAACGGCGTGCAACGCACCGTCTCGGCAATCACAGCCGCCACGTCGCCTTCCTTCTCGAGCATATACTCGATGTAATCCGCGCAATTCAGATTGCAGCGGTCCCCGCACTTAAAGGGACACTGTTGGGGGTCCGGCGGAGGCGCGTGTTCGCACCCCGGCAGCAGCGGCCCGATCCCTTGTCGAAAAATGGATTCCCCTCCGATGGAGATGGCATCGAGGGAAGCGCCGTGAAACGAATCCCAATGGGAAATGGTCTTGTGCCGGCCCGTGGCCGCGCGCGCCAGTTTGAGTGCCACGCCCATCGCCGAAGTGCCACCCGGTGAAAAAAGCACTCGTTGCAAGGGACGGGGCGCCAGGGCGGCGAGCCGTTCCGCCAGAAGCACGGCCGTCTTGTTCGTGTAGCGGCGCGTGCAAAAAGTCAACTCGTGCAGTTGACGCGTAATGGCCTCGACAATGCGCGGATGTGCAAACCCGACTTGATGCACATTGTTGCCGTGAAAATCCAGCCACCGGCGGCCTTGCAGATCCTCGATCCAGGCGCCCTCGCACTTCCCAAGCACGTTCAAACACGGGGTGGACAAGGCCTGGTGTAAAAAGACGGCCTCGTCCCGCTCCAGCCACTCACGCGCCTCCGCGCCGATCTGTCCTTCGCTCCAGGCCAATCGATGCGGACTCCAATTGACGTCGCCTTCCGACTTCATGGCCGTTCTGTCCGGTGGAATGTTCGCCGCATTCATGAAACTTCGTTCCCTCTCGTAACTCCCCGCGCCGATGCCGAACCCGGCTCAGAGTTGCGCCGGGACCTCCGAAAATCCCCCCAACGGACTAATTGGATGCCGTTTTGATGGCGCCTTCCCGAATACACCAGAGGGCCTCGTGACTGCGAATGAAGATGTCCCCGTCGGAGAAGGCCGGAGTGCAATTCGACCGCTCCTTGAGAGGATTGGCTCCCAGCAGTTCGAAGGTCTTGGCGGCTTTGAAAACCATCGTGTCGCCGGACTGGTTGACCACGTAGAGCCGGTCGCCGGAACGAACGATGGAACCCCAGGTTTCACCCGAAGCGCCCGTCGCCTTGAGCCGCTCTTCCCACAATATGCGTCCGCTGGAAAGTTCAATGCATTCGGCGATGCCCAGGGTGTTGCTGACAAAGATCAAGTGGCCCGCTGCTCGTACCAAACCCGATGCGATTCCGTCACGTCTCCGCGCCCCCCGGCCTTCAAAGCCATGGTGCTGCCAAAGTATCCCCCCATCGCCACGACCAATCCCTCCCCCGCGATGGCCGAAGTATAAACCAAAGGATTCATGCCCTCCGCATGCCACAACGGCTCGCCTTGCGAAGGATGAAAGGCGCGAACCTGGTTCCCCAACGACAGCACGATCTCCAAGCCGCGATCGGTGGACACGAGCAACGGTGTGCTAAAGGATCCCAGTTTTCCATCCGACTTCCCGGCGAATCCATCGAAACGTTCCTTGCGCTGGGATTCGGGCAAGACCGTCTTCCAAAGCACCTTGCCGGTTTTCTTATCGAGGGCGTAAAGCGCGCTTTCCTTGCCCGGACCGTGATAGACAATGACCCGATCCTCGTGCAACACAGGCGAGGAACCACTCCCCCATTCGTGTGATTGCGGCCCCAAATCCGCAAGCCACAACCGGCGTCCCTCCATGTCATAAGCCGCGATCCCGGCCGAGGCGTAGCTGGACACCACGAGGGTTCCGTCAGTGACCGGCGAGGCCGCGCCCTACCTGCATCACCGGCAACATCGGGATGCACCGAGGCGGAATGAAGCGTCCTCAAATTGTCGGTCGGAGCGCGATTGAGCTCAAGTCCGATGGACACGGACGAGGCGACGGAACTGGATCGGACACAGTTCGCTTCGACTTGGCGACGTGCCGTTGGGCCCCGTCAACCTCCGGAAGCTCATGTCAGGAAGAAGCAGCAGGGTTGAGCAAGATTTTCACAATGCATCCTTTTTTCGGTGTATTCATCCGGAAAGAATCGCGCTTCGAGGTTGAATCTGGAACTGATTTTGGGGATTTTCTTCACCGTGCCTCCACTCATAATGATCTCGAAGCGAAGTCGACCGCGCCCCTATTCTTCTGGTGGGTTTACGTTGATTGAACTTCTCGTGGTAATCGCCATCATCGCGATTCTCGCCGGCATGCTCCTCCCCGCCCTTTCCAGAGCGAAAAGCAAAGCCCAAGGCGTGGTCTGCGCGAGCAACCTCAAGCAGATGCAGCTTTCCTGGAACTTGTACCTCGATGACAACGGGGACAAAGTCCCGCCGAACGAAAACCCCCGCCAGGGCACTTGGGTTCGAGGGTGGCTCGACAATGCCGTTGCCGTCACGGACAACACCAACGTCGTCCATCTCCGCAACAGTCTGTTGTGGAAGTACCATGAAACGCTGGGCATTTGGCGATGCCCTTCCGACCGCAGTGTGTCCATCCATCGCGGGGTCACCTATCCCCGCGTCCGATCCATCTCCATGAACGCCTGGCTCAACCGGCTCGATCCCCCCTCTTCTTTGCTCATGCCCTATCGTGTCATTGAACGCCTTTCCCAGATGACGGACCCCAGTCCTTCGAAGACTTGGATCCTCATGGATGAGCGCGAGGATCGCATCAACAACGGTTACTTTTACGTGGACATGACGGGTTTGAAGGAGAAGAACCCCGCTCTTTACCAATTGGCGGACATGCCTGCGAGCTATCACGGAGGCTCGGGCAGCATTTCTTTTGCCGACGGCCACGTCGAGCTCAAGAAGTGGCTGGATCCCAGGACCAAACCCCCGCTGCTCAAAGGCAAGAATCTCGGTTTGATCGGCGCTACGCCCAACAATCCCGATGTCGCCTGGCTGCAGGAACGCACCACGGGTGCCCGGGAAGAGTAGCATTGGGGAGCGAGCGGTGCATCTAGAGGTTGTCGGTGATGCAGGTAGGGCGCGTCCGTCCCGGCGCGCCGCCGGAGCATGATGTTTTGCATCCAGTGGGCGGCGGGCTGGGACAGGCCCGCCCTACCAACAACATCGGGATACACGGCCCCCTTCTCGCGGAGTCCAATTCCGGTTGTTCAACGAGGAGTTTTGGGATATGCATCCCGTCACGCATGAGATCGCATCTGTCGTCCCTTGTTTTCCTCGTCGTGTTTGGCCTGGCAAGCGGGTGTTCCATCGAATTCTCGGCCCAGTTCGGCGCTCCGACTCGGCCGGTTGGAACTTCCAAATCCACCTCCCCACCGTCGGCCGCTCCGGATAAGCCTGCGCCGGCAGCCGGCAAGGGCGCAGAAGACAAAGCGAAAAAGGGTAAAGCCATCGCGGACGTCGTTGGAAAGGACAAGAAATTTGAGGGGCTTTTCACGCTCTACCAAAATACGACCAACGGCTCCACCCACCTGGTCGTGAAAAAATCACAACTCGATAAGGAGTTCATCTACTTCACTCACACGGTCGATGGGGTCCCCTCTGCCGGCCACTTCCGCGGTGCCTTTCGGGACAACCGGGTCTTCTCGTTCCGCAAGCAGTTTAACCGCATCGAAATTATCTCCGAAAACACCGCCTTCTATTTCTCGCCGACCAACGCGCTGAAGCGGGCGGCCTCGGCCAATATCAGCCCCGCCATCCTGGCCAGTCAGGAGATCCTGGCGGAAGACGAGGAAAAGGGCGAAATGCTGCTCAAAGCCGACGGTCTTTTCCTTTCGGAGGTGTTCCATCCGGTGAAGTCTTTAGGACGCGGATCCGCCTTGGGCTCGCTCAGCCGGGAGAAAACCAAATACCTTCGTCTGCGTTCCTACCCCAAAAATACCGACGTGGTCGTCGAGTATGTCTATGAGAATCCGAATGCGGGCGGCCCTTCCGGACCCGATGTCACCGACGCCCGCTTCGTGAGCATTCGCATGCAGCACAGCCTCATCGAAATGCCGGAGAACGATTATCAACCGCGTTTCGACGATCCCCGCGTCGGCTACTTCGCCACCCAGGTCACGGATCTGACTTCCCCGTCCGCCACCCCCTATCGCGACGTGATCCATCGATGGCACCTGGTCAAGAAGGACAAGCAGGCCGCCCTTTCGGAACCTGTTGAGCCCATCGTCTGGTGGATCGAAAACACCACCCCGATGGAGCTTCGCGAAACCATCAAGCAAGCCACGCTGGAGTGGAACGAAGCCTTCGAGGCTGCCGGTTTCAAGAACGCAGTCGTAGTCAAAATTCAACCGGACGATGCCGACTGGGATGCCGGGGACATCCGTTACAATGTCCTCCGCTGGACCTCCTCTCCGGATCCGCCCTTCGGAGGTTACGGACCCAGCTTCGTCAATCCGCGCACCGGCCAGATTCTCGGCGCCGACATCATGCTCGAATACGTCTATCTCGCGAACCGCATCCGCATGGAGCGGCTGTTTTCGGAAGCCGGACTCGAACTCACTCCTGCGTTGTCAGGACAACAACTGCCCGGAGCTCATTTCTGCGCCCTGGGACATCATCTCCACCACAGTGCCTTGTTCGGCCAGAACGTGCTCAAGGCTTCCGGTGCCAGCGCCCAGGACATCGGGCAACTGCTGAAGGAGTCGATCTACTATCTTATCCTTCACGAAGTCGGGCACACGCTCGGGCTGAATCACAACATGCGGTCGAGCCAGATGCTGAGTCCGGCCCAGTTGCAAGACAAGGAACTCACCCGCCGCCAGGGATTGACCGGGTCCGTCATGGATTATCCCGCGGCCAATCTTGCTCCTCCGGGAGCCAAACAAGGCGAGTATTTCACCACCAAGGCCGGCCCTTATGACCGATGGGCCATTGAGTTTGGCTACGCTCCCTCGCTGTCCGATGCCGCCGCCGAGCAACAACGTATGCAGAAACTGCTTGCCCGCTCCACGGAACCCGCCCTGGCCTTTGGCAATGACGCCGATGACATGCGCGCGCCTGGCAAGGCCATCGACCCGCGGGTGATGATCAACGACCTTTCCTCGGACGCGATCGGCTACGCCCAAGACCGCATCCGGCTGGCCAAGGAAACCATGACCAAACTGAGGGCGAAGTTTTCGGACCCCGGCCAGTCCCACCACGCGCTCCGCACGGCGTATCTCTCGCTTACCACGGAAATCGCCAACGCGGCCGCCACGATTTCACGTTACATTGGCGGAGTCCAGGTGGACCGCGCCTACACCGGACAGCCCGGCGCGAGCCGTCCCTTCACCCCGGTCAGCGGGGAGGAGCAAAAGCGCGCCCTGAAGGTCCTGCGCGAACAATTGTTTGCGCCGTCCGCGTTCGACGCTCCCGAGGATCTGATCAACCACTTGCAAATGCAGCGTCGGGGCTTTGACTTCCGAAGTTCGGGAGAAGATCCGAAAATCCATGAACGCGCCCTCACCATCCAACGCGCGGTGCTGGACCACCTGCTCCATCCCGACGTGCTGGCCCGGTTGACCAACGCGCGACTCTATGGCAACCGGTACACCACCGTGGAATTTCTCGAGGATCTCACGCAGGCGATCTTTCAGGATGATTTGGACGGGGAAGTCCGGCCGTTCCGGCAAAACCTCCAAGTCGAATACACTTCGCGGATCGCTCGAGCCGTCGGCCGCGACGGTTTTTCCGGGTATGACTCTCCCGCTCGTTCCGCCTCACTGGCCCAATTGCGACGCATCGAATCGCTGTTGAAGGGCAGAAACGCCGCGGGCGCGGAAACCAAAGCACACACCGACCATGTGCTGCATCTCATTGAAAGGGCACTGAACCCGGATTAATTCGAACTCCTCTTTCGTGTGGGCCTTCGAGTCCAAACGTTTCGCTCGCCCCCTCCTCCGGAGGCTTTTCTGCCGGCGCTTGCCTGGGAGCCGGGAACGCTGCTCCTCCGCAGTCAGAGCTTTGAGACCCCGCACGCCCGTTACTCGATCCTCGCCACCGATCCCTTCCTGGTGTTTCGCAACCGGGGTTCGGAATGCCGCCTTCGCACCTCGGACAGGGCCGAGGTGCTCTACGGGAACCCCTGGTCCATTCTCGACACACTGCTCGCGAGATACGAGTTGCTCGACGAATGGGACCAGCCATTTCCCATTGGCGCGGCGGCGGGATTCTGGGGCTACGATCTCCGATGTTTTGTCGAACCACGTCTGCGCACCCCGCCTCATGCGGACGACGAGGTTTCCGATTCGTATGTCGGCTTTTACGATTCACTCGTCGTCTTCGATCATCGGGCCGACGAGGCTCACGTGGTCTCCACGGGCATGTTGCCGGACGGTTCGCGGAGCGATACGCGAGCGGAAAACCGGTTGAAGTCATGGGACGCTCGCTTCACGAGGTCCACGGCCCAGGCCTTTTCCCAAACGACAACCCAACACCCGACGGTCCCCGGTGAAATCAGCTCAAGCCTGACCCGCGCGGAGTTCATCGCACGGGTGCTGCGCATCAAGGACTACATCCGCCAGGGCGATGTGTACCAAGTCAACCTCGCTCAGCGTTTGACGGCCGACGTTCCCATGGCTGGACCCTGGCTCTTCGACCGGCTCAGCCAGGTTTCCCCTGCCCCTTTCGCCGCCTTCCTCCAAACGGGAGACTTCGAAATCGTTTCCTCGTCTCCGGAGCTTTTCCTGCGACTCCATGATCGCGAAGTCCAAACCCGGCCGATCAAAGGCACTCGCCCCCGATCGCCAGATCCCACGCGCGATGCTCAGTGGACTTACGAACTCCAGACCAGCCCGAAGGAAATGTCCGAACTCGTCATGATCACGGACTTGCTTCGAAATGATTTGGGACGCATCTGCGAGTACGGCAGCGTGCAGGTTCCGGAGCTCGTTCGGCTGGAACGGTACCCCCAAGTCCAACATCTCGTTTCCACCGTCCAAGGCACGCTGCGGGAAGGCGTGTCGCACTTCGAAGCCCTGGCGTCCTGTTTTCCCGGCGGCAGCATTACCGGAGCTCCCAAGATTCGCGCCATGGAAATCATCGACGAGCTCGAGCCGGTGCCTCGCGGCCCTTATACCGGCTCCGTGGGCTACGTCGGTTTCAATCGCGTAAGCCAGCTCAACATCGCCATCCGCACCGCTCTTTGCACTCCCCGGCGTGTGCATTTCCACGTCGGAGCCGGCATCGTGGCCGATTCCGACCCCGCCGCCGAATACGATGAAACACTGGCCAAAGCCTCGGGGTTCATGGCCGCGCTCGGCCGAACCCACCCCCGCGCCGCCAAGTCCGGCACCACCGTGACCCCGCAGCCCCGGCCCTTCCATCCCCCCCCATGAGGGTCTGGCTCAACGGACGATTCCTCGACGAGTCCGACGCTCTGGTTCCCGTCACCGATCGTGGGTTCCAGTACGGGGACGGATGCTTTGAAACCGTCGAGTTGAGGTCGGGAGTTCCGTTTCTTTGGCCGGAACACTGGCGTCGCTTCCAGCAAGCGCTTCACGAGCTTGGCCTCGCCTGGGAATTTCCTGAAGCGGTCATACTGCAAATCATGACCGAACTGGTGACCCAAAACCGGCTCCCGTCTGCCCTGGTGCGAATGACCTGCACGCGGGGCCCCGGGCCTCGCGGCTACTCCACACGCGGGGCCAACACCCCCACGCGCCTGATCATGGCCTTTCCGGCGCCGGCTCGGGAATCGACGCCCAAGAGATGGACAGCCCATGTCAGCCCCTACCGGATTCCCGTCGGGTTCGGCCCTGGCTCCTTGAAATCGACCAGCAAACTGCTTCAAATTCTGGCCAAGAAAGAGGCCGAAATCCATGGCGCGGACGAAGCTTTGATCTTGAACACGCGCGACGAGATTGCGGAGTTCACCAATGCCAATTTTTTCTGGATCCAGCGGGATCAGATTTTCACCCCGCCCCTCGAGTCAGGATGCCTGCCCGGGGTGACACGCGACTGGGCGATGGCCCAAGCCCGCGCCCAAGGCATCGAAGTCATCGAGCGCAATGCCCGCCTGTGCGACGTGCTCGAAGCGGACGGCGCCTTCGCGACCTGCACCGGACCGGGGATCGTCGAAATCCAACGTTTGGGAGCGCACCCTTTTCCACCACACCCCCTCATCCACCCGCTTTGGCGGCTTTACCACAAGAACTGACCGATGTTTGGGCAGTTCCGTAAAACCGCGGCAGGTCGAAATCGAATCTGCCGTCCGGAGCCAGTGATCCGCCGGAAACGAGTCATGGGCCGGTCCGTGTATCCCGATGTTGTTGGTAGGGCGGGCCTGTCCCAGCCCGCCGCCCACTGGATGCAAAACATCATGCTCCGGCGGCGCGCCGGGACGGACGCGCCCTACCTGCATCACCGGCAACATCGGGATGCACC